>CAUJJN010000202.1 GCA_963204905.1 Pseudomonadota bacterium | reverse complement strand
ATGTCCGTTGCGCCAGCGCCGCCTCGACATCGTCAAGCGTGACGCCGCGCGATTTCAAAACCACCAGCAGATGAAACAACAGATCGGCGCTCTCGGCGATCAGGTGATCGCGATCGTTCTCAACAGTCGCGATCACTGTCTCGATCGCTTCCTCGCCAAGCTTCTTGGCACAGTGCTCCGGCCCCTTGTCGAGCAGCTTGCGGGTGTACGATTTCTCGCCGCCGGACGCCGCGCGGGCATCGATGACGGCTGCGAGATCGTGAAGGGTGAAACGGGCCATGACAGCGCTTTCTAGCATTTCCGGCAAAGACGCGGGAGCACAAACTCCGGCATTGGTTTACGGGTCGAGACGCATCGGCAGGCCGGCGCGGGTCATGTGCTCCTTGGCCTCGCGGATGGTGAACTCGCCGAAATGGAAAATCGAGGCCGCCAGCACCGCCGTCGCATGGCCGCTGCGAATGCCCTCGACAAGGTGATCGAGATTGCCGACGCCACCCGAAGCGATGACCGGGACGGGGATACCATCAGCGACGGCGCGCGTCAGTTCGATATCGAAGCCTGAGCGCGTGCCATCGCGGTCCATCGACGTCAGCAGGATTTCGCCCGCGCCGAGCGACACCACTTCCTGGGCATATTCGATGGCATCGATGCCGGTCGATTTGCGGCCGCCATGGGTGAATATCTCCCAGCGATCAGACCCGCCGGGCCGTTTGACGCGCTTGGCGTCGATCGCGACCACGATGCATTGATCGCCGAACTTCTCCGCCGCTTCCCTGACGAACTCGCGCCGGCTCACCGCCGCGCTGTTGATCGACACTTTGTCGGCACCCGACTTCAGCAGCGTGCGGATATCATCGACGGTGCGCACGCCGCCGCCCACCGTCACCGGCATGAAACAGGCTTCCGCCGTGCGCCGCACCACGTCCAGCATGGTGCCGCGATTTTCATGGGTCGCGGTGATGTCGAGGAAACACAGTTCGTCGGCGCCGGCGGCGTCGTACGCAATAGCAGCCTCCACCGGATCGCCGGCGTCGCGCAAGTCGACGAAATTGACGCCCTTGACGACCCGGCCGTCCTTGACGTCGAGGCAGGGAATAACGCGCACTTTGAACATCGCGAACTCCTACGCCGCGCGTGCGGTGCGGATCAACTCAAGCGCCGCGGCGGGATCGACGCGTCCGTCGTACAATGCACGGCCCGCGATCGCGCCGGCGAGCTTTTTGGCACGCGGCGACAGCATTGCCTTGATGTCATCGATCGAAGCAAGACCGCCGGAGGCGATCACCGGAATCGAAATTGAGTCCGCCAGCGCGATGGTCGCATCGAGGTTGAGACCCTTGAGCAGGCCATCGCGCGCAATGTCGGTGAAAATGATCGCGGCGACGCCGGCATCCTCGAAGCGTTGTGCGATTTCCAGCGCAGTGACGGTGGAAGTTTCCGCCCAGCCTTCCACCGCAACCTTGCCGTCGCGCGCGTCGAGTCCCACCGCGACGCGGCCCGGAAATCTCGCCGCCGCTTCCTTGACGAACGCCGGATCGCGTACCGCAGCCGTGCCGATGATGACACGGGTGATGCCCTTCGCCAGCCATGCCTCCACCGTCGCCAGATCGCGGATGCCGCCGCCGAGTTGCACCGGCATCCTGACGACTTTCAGCATCGCCTCGACGGCCTGCGCGTTCATCGGCTTGCCGGCGAAGGCGCCGTCAAGGTCGACGACATGCAGATACTCGAAACCCTGCGCGGCAAAACTTTGCGCCTGCGCGGCCGGATTTAGGTTGAACACGGTGGCGCGCGCCATGTCGCCTTGCTCGAGGCGCACGCACTGACCGTTCTTGAGATCGATGGCGGGAAAAAGAATCACGGCTTCCACTTCAGAAAATTGGCGATCAGCGCCAGCCCGAAACGCTGGCTTTTCTCGGGATGGAATTGCGTGCCGATGGCGGTGTCCTTGCCGACCATCGCCGTCACCGGTCCACCGTAGTCGGCACGGGCCAGCACATCCGCCTCGTTCGTCGCATTGAGGTGATAGGAGTGGACGAAATAGGCGTGGCGGCCTTTCGGTCCCAGCGGCAAACGCTCCAGCACGGGATGCTCGCGAATAACATCGAGCGTGTTCCAACCCATGTGCGGAATCTTCAGGCTCTCGTCGCGCGGCGCGATCTTCTCGACATCACCGCCGATCCAGTTCAGGCCGTCGGTGGTGACGTTCTCCTTGCCGTGGGTCGCCATCAATTGCATCCCGACGCAGATGCCGAAGAACGGCCGCGCCTTGACGCGCACCGCTTCCGTCATTGCCTCGATCATGCCGTCGACGGCATCAAGTCCCTTGCGGCAGTCAGCAAAAGCGCCGACGCCCGGCAAGACGATGCGGTCGGCACGAAAGACCACGTCGGGGTCGCGAGTCACGATCACCTTGTCCGGATTTTCGAAACTGCGGGCCGCGCGCTCAAAGGCTTTCGCCGCAGAATGCAGGTTGCCCGATCCGTAATCGATAATGGCGACGCTCACGCTGAGCCTCCCGGCTGCGGAAACAGCCCGACGATGCTGCCCGGCACCGGCGGCGGCCGCGAAAACGATTGCCCCGGAATGTCGCGGGTCGGCGGCGGACCGCCACGTTCGACCGACATCGGATCGTCACCGGAATTATTCCGCGCGGCAGCCCAGCGGTCGAAGAAACGCTGCTCGGCATCCTGTTCGTTGGCCGCTGCGACGACATCGAGCTGCCGCCACTTGCCGCGCGACAGCGTCCACCGCCGCAAGCTCGCGCCTTCGAGACCCATCAGAAGCGCCAGCAACAACAGTACGCACAAGCTGACGCCACCGCTGACACGCAAGACGCCCAGCGACACGCTGATGCCACCGATCACCGCGACATAGCCGAGCAAGGCCCACCACAGCCGATGATACAGCAGCCAGAAACCGCCGAAGACGAAGGCCCAGACATGAAAGCCGTCGCGCACGAACACCACGCGGTCGCCCGCCGCGTGCGAATGCATGTCGCTGTTTCGTGGCGCGTGCACCGTATAGATACGCATCATGTTCCTCCGACGGCCGAACCGTCAGCCGCCAAGCTGACCCTTGGTCGACGGCACTTCGCCGGCGTTACGCGGATCGATCGCCACCGCCGCGCGCAGTGCCCGCGCCAGGCCCTTGAAGCAGGACTCGGCGATATGGTGGCTGTTCTCACCATATAGGGTCTCGACGTGCAGCGTCACACCGGCGTTGATGGCGAAAGCGTTGAACCACTCCCGCACCAGTTCGGTGTCGAATTCGCCGATCTTGTCACGCGGAAACTCCGCCTTGAACACCAGGAACGGCCGGCCGGAGATATCGATCACCACCCGCGTCAGCGTCTCGTCCATCGGCATGTGGACACCGGCATAGCGGGTGATGCCCGCCATGTTGCCGAGCGCCTGCTTGATCGCCTGGCCGAGCGCGATGCCGACATCCTCGGTGGTGTGGTGGAAATCGATATGAAGGTCGCCCACCGCCTTCACGGTGAGATCGATGCGGGAGTGGCGGGCCAGCAGATCGAGCATATGGTCGAAAAAGCCGATCCCGGTCGCGATGTTGGCCGCGCCG
>CAUJJN010000201.1 GCA_963204905.1 Pseudomonadota bacterium | reverse complement strand
ATCAACACCTTCCATCGCCATGCCGATGCGTGGGCAAACGTCATCACGGCGTCCTTCGCTCGAATCGATCCCGGCGTGCTGGCCAGGGAAAATTATCTCTGATTGCGAGAACAGAACATCAAATGTGTTAAGCATTTCATGACTGCCGTGCGACCCGGGCGATTTCACGGCCATGGCGGGGGCCGGCGGCCTGGCCGATTTGGGGAAGGATCGATCGCTCACCGCGCACCGTTAGCTGATGGACAGCGCAAGCTTATGAAACTATTGTTTTTTGTGCTGCGGTGCTGGTCATCCGCTTTCGCCGGGGACCCTCATGCGCGGGAACTGGGGACGAGGGCCGGTGACTTCTCCGGATAGACCTTTTGTCGCGGCAGGGGACCCGCTAGATAAACCGTCAGCGTCAGCGATTGAGCGACGGTGTTTGTTGGAGAATGACGATGGCAGCCAAGACAAAGTTCCGGGGGTCTTTTACCGCCTTGGTGACGCCGTTCAAGAACGGCTCGGTGGATGAAGCCGGGTTTCGCGACTTTGTCGATTGGCAGATCGCTGAAGGCACCAACGGATTGGTCCCGGTCGGGACGACCGGCGAAAGCCCCACCGTCAGTCACGACGAACACAAACGGATTGTCGAGTGGTGCATCGATCAGGCCAAGGGGCGGGTGCCCGTAATGGCCGGCGCGGGATCGAATTCGACTCGCGAAGCTATCGAGCTTGCCGAACATGCCGAGGGCGCGGGCGCCGATGCGGTGCTGGTGGTGACGCCGTATTACAACAAGCCGACGCAGGAGGGGCTCTATCAGCACTTCAAGGCGATCAACGATGCGATCAAGATTCCGATCTTCATCTACAACATTCCCGGCCGTTCGGTGATCGACATGTCGGTCGAGACCATGACGCGGCTGTCGCAGCTTCCTCACATCGCGGGCGTGAAAGACGCGACCGCGAGCATGGTGCGCGTTTCGCAACAGCGCGCCGCGATGGGAGAGGATTTCAATCAGCTTTCGGGTGAAGACGCTACGATTCTTGGATACATGGCCCATGGCGGCCATGGCTGCATCTCGGTGACGTCCAACGTCGCGCCGCGGTTGTGTTCTGAATTTCATCAAGCCTGGCAACGTGGTGATACCACCGCCGCGTTGGCGATCCATGACAAGTTGATGCCGTTGCATACGGACCTGTTCATGGAGTCGAACCCGGCGCCCATCAAGTATGCCTTGTCGGTGCTGGGAAAAATGGAGGAGACGTTGCGGTTGCCGATGGTGCCCGTCTCCGAGCCGACGCGGGCTGCGGTGCGCAAGGCCATGGTTCATGCAGGGCTGATCAACTAAGTGCGTTTCTGTAAGCGTCGATCGTTATCGTCACACATCAACATGGGCTGAAAAGGAATTTGGGATGCTGAAGGAATTCCGCGAATTTGCCATGAAGGGCAACGTCGTCGATCTCGCCGTTGCCGTGATCATCGGTGCGGCGTTCGGCGCGATCGTCAACTCGATGGTCGCCGATGTCATCATGCCGATCATCGGTGCGGTGACTGGCGGTCTCGATTTCTCGAACTACTTCACGGCGCTGTCGGACAAGGTGACGGCCGCGAACCTGGCGGATGCCAAGAAACAAGGCGCGGTGCTTGCCTGGGGTAACTTCCTCACGCTGACGCTGAATTTCCTCATCGTCGCCTGGGTGCTGTTCATCGTCGTGCGGTTGATGAATTCGCTGAAGAAGAAGGAGCCGGATGCGCCGGCCGCACCGTCGGATGAGGTCAAGTTGTTGACTGAAATCCGAGACCTGCTGAAGAAGAACTGAAACGAGGTGCCCGCTGCGGGCGCTGTCGTTCGTTAAGGGCAGCGCCCGAAGGGCTTTTTACACATGGCGGAGAAGAACGAACGCGCCATCAAGGTTGTCGCGGAAAACCGCAAAGCGCGGTTCAACTATGCGATCGAAGACACGGTCGAGGCCGGTATCTCGCTCACCGGGACCGAGGTCAAATCGATCCGCAATGGCAAGACGACCATAGCGGAATCCTACGCCGACCCGAAAGGCGGCGAGATCTGGCTGATCAACGCGAACATTCCTGAATATCTGCAAGCCAACCGGTTTAATCACGAGCCGAAGCGGCCGCGCAAATTGTTGCTCCACAAGAAGGAGATCAACAAGCTGGCCGGTGCAGTGGAACGCAACGGCATGACGCTGATTCCACTTAAGCTCTATTTCAATGAGCGCGGTCGCGCCAAGCTGCTACTCGGATTGGCGAAGGGCAAGAAATTGCACGACAAGCGCGAGACCGAGAAGAAGCGAGACTGGAGCCGCGAGAAGGGCCGCCTGATGCGGGCGCGAGGTTAGCGCTTTGCGGAGGACTGATCGGGATGAAACAACACGATCTGCTGGCTGTCGACTGGAGCAAAATTCCAGCACCGAGGGATGACGGCGCCGCGCAACATCTGTTCGGAATGACGCTGCCGCCGGTCGGCTTGCGCGGGACCGACGACACGATGGTAACGTTAGCGGAGCTATCGGGACGCACCGTGGTGTTCGCTTATCCGCGCACTGGCGAGCCGGGGAAGATAGCGCTTGTCGATGACTGGGACATGATTCCCGGCGCGCGAGGCTGCACGCCGCAAACCTGTGCGTTCCGCGATCTGTTCGCTGACTTGAAAGCCGCTGGCGCACAGCATGTGTTTGGTCTTTCAACGCAAAGCAGCGCCTATCAAAGCGAAATGGCCGGACGGCTACATCTTCCGTTTCCGGTGTTGTCGGATGAATCGCTCGAACTGACCCGCGCGCTTGATCTGCCGACCATGGAGGTCGCCGGCTTGGTGATGATCAAGCGGCTGGCGCTGATCATCGATAACGGACGCATTACACATGTGTTCTATCCGGTGTTTCCGCCGGACCGGAATGCCGGCGATGTATTGGCCTGGTTGAGGACCAATCCGCGATAGCGGGGCTATTTATTTATCCGAGATCGGCGCGAACTTTCGCGAAAACGCTTTCGAACATCGCAGGTGTCAGCACGCCGGTATTGGTGTTGTAACGCGAGCAGTGATAGCTGTCGTAGAGCTTCACCGTGCCGGCTTTATGCACCGCGCCGTGTGAGAACGGTGCGGCGGCGGCGCGGAGGTCGAGCGCTTTCACCGTCGAGTCATGTGCGACGCGCCCCAGCGCGACGATCGCGCGTAACCGCGGCATTTCCATAAAGGTTGCGTTGAGAAATTGTCGGCAGGTGCGGATTTCTATCGGTAGCGGTTTGTTTTGCGGCGGCACACATCGCACCGCGTTGCTGATGCGACAATCGATCAGCGTGAGGCCATCATCCGGACGCTGTTGATAGACGCCCTCGGCGAAACCGAAGGCCAGCAGCGTCGCATAAAGCAGATCGCCGGCATAGTCGCCAGTGAAAGGCCGGCCGGTGCGATTTGCGCCTTGCAATCCCGGGGCCAGGCCGACGATCAACAGCGCGGCGTTGCGATCACCGAATGAACGCACCGGTGCATTGTGCCAGTGAGGTTCGCGGGCGCGGATCGATTCCCGGAATTCGACCAGTCGGGGGCAGAGCGGGCAGTCTCGATCCGGCTCGGAACGATCGGCGGCGGTGGCGATCGCGGCGGGCAATCGCGGCGTGGATTTGGATCTAGTCCTCGAAATCGTCGTCATTGTTACGTGCGGCGACGGTGCTGCGTTGGAGGAATTGCGGCGCATGGTGGCGAGGCTCGCGTGGTGCGGGGCGTTCGGCGGGATCGCGGCCGAGTTTTGCCTGCAACTCCATGAGATCAGTGAACACGTCCGCTTGCCGGCGCAGTTCGTCGGCGATCATGGGTGGTTGGCTGGTGATGGTGGAAATCACCGTGACCCGAACTCCGCGACGCTGCATCGCTTCCACTAGCGAACGGAAATCGCCGTCGCCGGAAAAAAGCACCATCTGATCGATGTGCTCAGCCAATTCCATGGCATCGACAGCCAGTTCGATGTCCATGTTGCCTTTGACCTTGCGGCGGCCGCTGGCGTCGATGAATTCTTTCGTGGCCTTGGTGACCACGGTGTAGCCATTGTAATCGAGCCAGTCGATCAGCGGGCGGATCGACGAATACTCTTAATCTTCAATGATTGCAGTGTA
>CAUJJN010000200.1 GCA_963204905.1 Pseudomonadota bacterium | reverse complement strand
GCCGCGATCGACCGTCTCCCGCCTGACCCACACGCTCACTCGCATGGGGCAGTTGATCTATCTCCCGCACGATCAGAAATATCGTATCGGGCCGAGTGCGGTGGCGATGAGCACCTCGATGATGCGCGGCTGGCAGGTGCGCGATTTCATCAAAGATAAGCTGCGTGATGTCGCGAACGAGATTCCCGGCACCATCGGCTTCGTCATCCCCGATCGTTTCGAGTTGGTCTATCTTGAGTACGCGCGCTCGGCGGCTGCGCTGGGGCTGCATTCGGGGGTTGGGACGCGGATCGCGATGGGACGTACCGCCGCCGGGCACGCTTATGTCGCGGCGCTCGACGAGGCCTCCGCCAACGCCCTGATCGCCGAGATGGAGCGTGAGTGTCCGAGCGATGCCAAGGTGCTGCTTCCGCGTATGGAAGCAAATCGCCGCCACCTTCGGGAAAACGGTTACGTTGTGACCTGCGGTCTGTGGAGCCAGCACATCAACGGCATCGCGGTCCCGATCTGGTCGCCGCAGTATCAGACCTACGCGGTGATCACCATCGGCGTGCTGTCGGCGATGTATGATGAGCAGCGACTGCATGATGAGGTCGCCGCGCCCTTGCGTGAACTGGTGCGCGGCGTTGAGGCGGCATTGTTGCGTCCTGACTCCGACGTGTTTCGACGCACACCGGGGCCTGCGGCGACCGCAGCGAACAAGACCACGACCAACTCGGAGACGATGAATGACATGGGAGCCGGAGCTCGACGATCTCGCCCGCCGCGAGCAGTTCGCGCGGCAGATGGGCGGCGTTGACAAGGTCAAGCGACAGCGAGACCAAGGCCGGCTGAACGTTCGCGAGCGCATCGACAGGCTGGTCGATGACGGCAGTTTTCATGAGATGGGCGCGGTCGCCGGCATCGGCGAATACAATGCCAGCGGCGATCTCGAAAAACTGACGCCGGCCAACTGCATTTTCGGCCGCGCCAGGATCGAAGGTCGCACCGTTGTTGTTGTCGGCGATGACTTCACGGTGCGTGGCGGTTCGGCGGACGCCTCGATCAGCGCCAAACCGCTGATGGCGGAGGAAATGGCGCGCGATTTCCGGCTGCCGATCATCCGCGTGATCGAAGGCTCGGGCGGTGGCGGTTCGGTCAAGACGATCGAAACCAAGGGCGCGGCCAATCTTCCCGGCGGCATCGGCGGGACGCGCTGGTATGCGACAACGACAGGCAACATGGCGCGGGTCCCGGTGGTCGGCCTCGGACTGGGCTCGGTTGCGGGGCTCGGCGCGGCACGGCTTGCGGCGAGCCATTATTCGGTGATGACGAAGACGTCTGCGATGTTTGTCGCGGGGCCTCCGGTGGTGGCGCGGCTTGGCCAGCAACTCGACAAGCAGGAACTGGGTGGTTGGGAAATCCAGACCAAGGCCGGCGCCATCGATCATGCGGTCGACACCGAGGAGGAGGCTTTCGCGTGCGCCCGACGCTTCCTGTCCTATCTGCCGTCGTCGATCCATGAACTGCCGCCGACGTTGCCGTGCGACGATGATCCGGAGCGCTCCGACGAGAAACTGATCAAGGCCGTGCCGCGCAACAAGCGGCAGGTCTACAAGATGCGGCCGATTATCGAGTCTGTGGTGGACAAGGGCTCGTTCTTCGAGATCGGCCAGAACTTCGGCCGTTCGATCATCACGGGACTGGCGCGGCTGGAGGGGCGGGCGGTGTTGCTGCTCGCCAGCGATCCGTATCATTACGGCGGCTCGTGGACGAGCGACACTTGCGACAAGGTGATCCGCTTTGTCGACCTGGCGGAGACGTTCCATCTTCCGGTGGTTTATCTGATGGATTGCCCGGGTTTCATGATCGGGCTGGAGGCGGAGAAGGCCGCGACGATCCGTCATGGCGTGCGGGCGATGGCGGCGGTGAACCAGAGCACAGTGCCTTGGTGCACGATTATCGTGCGCAACGCCTTCGGCGTGGCCGGGGTGGTGCATCAGCCAGCGGATCGCTACTCGATGCGCTATGCGTGGCCGTCGGCGTCGTGGGGCTCGCTGCCGCTCGAAGGCGGTATCGAAGCTGCCTATCGCGCCGAGATCGATGCTGCGGAGGACAGGCAGGCCAAGATGCGTGAGATCGAGGAGCGCCTGAACAAGCTGCGCTCGCCGTTCCGTTCAGCCGAAAAGTTCTGGGTCGAGGAGGTGATCGATCCGCGCAAGACGCGGTCGCTGCTGTGCGAGTTCGCGCGTCTCGCCGAGCCGCTGCGCACGCCGGGGATTGCCGGCAACATGGCGATCCGACCGTAAGGTCTTGTCATTGCGAGGAGCGTTGCGACGAAGCAATCCAGTCTTTTTATGCTCTGGATTGCTTCGCTTCGCTCGCAATGAGGACTGAATCCCAACGCGTTTCGCGGTAAGCGCGGAGCGTTCTTATTTGCCGCCGCGCTTGCGCTCGATGAACTCCTGCATCAACCGGCGCGGTTCGTCGGTGAGATAGGAACGGCCGAACGCACCGACGGAAACCTCGATGGATTCCTTTAACGGAAGGTCCTCCCACTGCCGTAGCAGCGCTTTCTGATTGCGCAGCGCCTGCGGACCGCATTCCAGCAGCATCTCCACCACGCGCTCGACGGCGGCGTCGAGCGGCTCGCCGTCAGCCGCCATGACGTCGATCAGACCCCAATCCAGCGCTGTCGGTGCGTCGAGGGTGGCGGCGGTCATCAACAACCAGCGCGCGCGGCCCCAGCCGATCAGGCGCGGCAATAGCGCGGCGTGAATTACCGAGGGAATGCCGACCCTCACTTCGGGCATCGCGAATTTGGCATCGGCGGCCGCCACCCGGAAATCGCAGGCGGCCGCGACTTCGAGCCCGCCGCCGAGGCACCAGCCCGGCATTCGCGCAATCGTCGGCACCGGGAAATCGCGCACTGCCTCGCAGAGGTCGCGCAAACCGGAGATGAAGCGCTCCGCGCTGGCCTGATCAAGCGTCGCCATTTCCTTGACGTCGGCGCCGCCGATCATGCTCTTCTCGGTTCCCCCGGTGAGCACCAGCGCGCGGATGTCGGCGTCGGCGGCGAGCGTCCGCAGGCCTTCGGTGACGGCCGTGATCACCGTCGTGTTCAGGATGGTGAGGGAGCCGGCGTTGCTGATGGCGAGCCGGACCACGCCGCGCCCGTCGCGCGTTACGCCGCAATGGGAATTCATCATCTGCATGGGACATTCTCGTTCTGGTCGGGAGGGGCGAAGCAACCGCCGGCCAGCAATTCCATCGGGCCGGGCATATTTCGTTTTTCCTTAAAGCGCTTTCGTTATATGATCTACAACATGTCATGGGAGCGGTGATGCGCTACGCGAAGGAACACAAGCAGGAGACCCACGCCCGCATCGTGAAGAAGGCTTCGGTCAAGCTTCGCGAGCACGGCGCTCACGGGATCGGGGTCGCGGACCTGATGAAGGAGGCGGGCCTGACCCATGGCGGCTTCTACGCCCATTTCGCGTCGCGCGAGGCGTTGGTGGTGGAAGCGTTCGTCTATGCGATGGACCGGTCCATTGCTGCGTGGCGGAAGAAGACCGAGACCATGCCGCCGGCCGAGCGGTTCGCGGCCGTTGTCGAGGGCTATTTGAGCGCCGCGCATCGCGATGATCCCGGTCGTGGCTGCGCGCTCCCCGCACTGGCGGCCGAGATCGGACGCGAAAGCCTCAAGACCCGCCGGGCTTTCGCCGCCAAGTTCGAGGAGATGGTCGAGATGCTCGCGGAGCAGATTTCCGACGCTTCCGCGGAAGCGGCGCGGGAGCAGGCCACGGCGGCACTGGCGACCATGGTGGGGACGCTGATCCTGGCGCGGGTGGGTGGTTCCGGCAAGTTGTCGGACGATATCCTCGCCGCTGGCCGGAACGCCTTGCTGACGAAGGCCGCGCCTGTGAAAGCGCGCGCGAAAAGGCCTGCGACCCAGAACCCGTAGCTTGTTCCGCAAGATCGGCGCGGCGCTATCGGCGTGGCTGCGCACGCCTTGTCTGCATTTTCGCAAACGGGTTGCGCGGAGAATCCATTTTCAAATGACCGGCGAAAGAGCCAAATTGGCTTCAGGAAAATCATTCTGGAGGAAAACATGCGTTCGATCGGGCATTTCATTGGCGGCAAGGCCGTCAAGGGCACATCCGGCCGCTTTGCCGACGTCTACCAGCCGATGACCGGCGACGTGCAGGCCCAGGTTGCGCTGGCGACCAAGGCCGAACTGCGCGCTGCCGTCGAGAACGCCAAGGCTGCGCAGCCGGCGTGGGCCGCCACCAATCCGCAACGTCGCGCCCGCGTTTTCATGAAGTTTCTCGAACTGGTCGCCCGCGACAACGACGCAATGGCCGAGATGCTGGCACGCGAGCATGGCAAGACCATCCCGGATGCCAAGGGCGACATTCTGCGCGGCGTCGAAGTGGTGGAATTCGTTCTCGGCGTGCCCCACCTGATGAAGGGCGAATACACCGAAGGTGCCGGCCCGGGTATCGATATCTATTCGATGCGGCAGCCGCTGGGCGTCGTCGCCGGCATCACGCCGTTCAATTTCCCGGCGATGATCCCGATGTGGCAGTTCGCCCCGGCGATCGCCGCCGGCAACGCCTTCATCCTCAAGCCATCGGAGCGCGATCCGGGCGTGCCGATGTGGCTGGCCGAATTGATGCTGGAAGCCGGCCTGCCGCCGGGCATCCTCAACGTCGTCAATGGCGACAAGGAGGTCGTCGACGGCATCCTCGACGATCCGGATATCTCGGCAGTGGGCTTCGTCGGCTCGTCCTCGATCGCGCAATACATCTATGAGCGCGCGGCCCAGACCGGCAAGCGGGCGCAGTGTTTCGGCGGCGCCAAGAACCACATGATCGTGATGCCCGACGCCGACATGGATCAGGCCGTCGATGCGCTGGTCGGTTCCGGCTACGGCGCAGCCGGCGAGCGCTGCATGGCGGTATCGGTCGCGGTGCCGGTGGGCAAGACCACCGGCGACCGCCTGATGGAAAAGCTGATCCCGCGCGTCGAGAGCCTGAAGATCGGTCCGTCGATCGATCCGAATGCCGACTTCGGCCCGCTGGTCACCAAGGCCGCGCTGGAGCGCGTGCGCAACTACGTCGATATCGGTGTCCAGGAAGGCGCGACGCTCGCGGTCGACGGCCGTGGCTTCAAGATGCAGGGCTACGAGAACGGCTTCTACCTTGGCGGCTGCCTGTTCGACAACGTCACCAAGGACATGCGGATCTACAAGGAGGAGATCTTCGGCCCGGTGCTGTCGGTGGTGCGCGCGCACGACTTCGACGAGGCGCTGCGTCTGCCATCCGAACATGAATACGGCAACGGCGTCGCGATCTTCACGCGCGACGGCGACTCGGCCCGTGAATTCGCGGCCCGCGTCAATGTCGGCATGGTCGGCATCAACGTGCCGATCCCGGTGCCGGTGGCCTACTTCTCATTCGGCGGCTGGAAGCGGTCCGGCTTCGGTGATCTCAACCAGTATGGCGCGGACTCGATCCGCTTCTACACAAAGACCAAGACGGTGACCGCGCGTTGGCCGTCCGGCGTCAAGGAAGGCGCCGACTTCGCGATGCCGACCAGCTGAGCTGCCGGCTGACAACTTCGCTCCCGGACCAGGTCCGGGAGCGAACTCCGGTTGACGCCGCACGCCATCCGGGCTCGCTTCAATCGGAACAGACCGATACAGTCACGAAACTGATGGGCTCCATTCGTCGTGGGGCTCGACGGTTGAATGCAGCGGGGTGATATGCAGTTCGCGCTCAATGAAGATCAGATTGCGGTCCGCGACATGGCGCGGGATTTCGCGGTCGAGAAGATCGCGCCGTTCGCGCTGAAGTGGGACGAGGAGAGGCATTTCCCCGTTGAGGTGATGCGGGAGGCGGCGAGCCTCGGCATTGGCGGCATCTATATTCGGGACGATGTTGGCGGCTCGGCGCTGACCCGCTTTGATGCCACGCTGATCTTCGAGGCATTGGCGCAAGGCTGCCCCACGGTGTCGTCGTTCATCTCGATCCACAACATGGCGTCGTGGATGATCGATGCTTACGGCTCGAACGAGCAACGCCACAAATGGCTGCCGAAGCTGTGCACTATGGAATTGCTGGCGAGCTATTGTCTCACCGAGCCCGGTGCGGGGTCGGACGCTGCGGCACTGCGGACACGCGCGACGCGCGAGGGCGATGAGTACGTTCTCAACGGCCAGAAGCAGTTCATTTCCGGCGCGGGCAGCACCGATCTGCTGGTCGCGATGGTGCGCACCGGCGATGCCGGCCCCGGCGGCATTTCGACATTGGTGATCGACAGCAAGACGCCGGGCGTGTCGTTCGGCGCCAACGAGCGCAAGATGGGCTGGAACGCGCAGCCGACGCGCGCCGTGATTTTCGAGAACGCGCGCGTGCCGGTGGCCAATCGCCTCGGCGATGAAGGCATCGGCTTCAAGATCGCGATGGCCGGGCTCGACGGCGGCCGGCTGAACATCGCCGCATGTTCGCTCGGCGGCGCGCAAAGCGCGCTCGACAAGACGCTGAGCTACATGAAGGAGCGCAAGGCGTTCAACAAGCGGCTCGACGAGTTTCAGGCGCTGCAATTCCGTGTTGCCGACATGGCGACGGAACTGGAGGCGGCCCGCACCTTCCTGTGGCGCGCGGCGGTTGCGCTCGACAACAAGGATCCCGACGCGTCGATGTTGTGCGCGATGGCGAAGCGTTTCGGCACCGACGTCGGCTTCGATGTTGCCAATCAGGCGCTGCAACTGCATGGCGGTTACGGTTATCTCGCCGAATACGGTATCGAGAAGATCGTGCGCGATCTGCGCGTGCACCAGATCCTTGAAGGCACCAACGAGATCATGCGGCTGATCGTGTCGCGCAAGCTGATCGAGGGCGCGCGATGAGTTCCGATGCGATCGA
>CAUJJN010000199.1 GCA_963204905.1 Pseudomonadota bacterium | reverse complement strand
ACCGGGCCGAAAGATGGATTGGAATCGATATTCATAGCTTGATCTGGTGCGCCCGTCGGTTGAGCCGGGAGGTAGTGGTTATCCGCTCCCCGCGATCAGGTAAAGCACTCCAGCGGTTCATCGACCCGGCAGCCGGGCCGGTCCGCGTCAGCGAGGAGAACAGATGCTGCTGGTGACCGGAGGCGCCGGATTTATCGGATCGAATCTGGTCGCGGCGCTCAACGAGGCCGGACGCACCGATGTCGTGGTCTGCGACTGGCTCGGCCACGACGGCAAGTGGCGCAATCTTGCCAAACGGCAACTGGCCGACATTGTCCCGCCGGAGCAATTGACGGCATGGCTGGACGGACGAAAGCTCGACGCGGTCTTTCATCTCGGCGCGATCTCGGAGACCACCGCCACCGATGGCGACCTGGTGATCGAAACCAACTTCCGCCACTCGACCCGATTGCTGGACTGGTGCACGGCCAACCCGACCCCGTTCATCTATGCGTCCTCCGCCGCGACCTATGGCGACGGCGAGCAGGGGTTCGTCGACGATCCGTCGCTCGCGGCGCTGCGGCAGTTGCGGCCGATGAATCTCTACGGCTGGAGCAAGTATCAGTTCGACCTCACGGTGGCCGAGCGCGTGGCGCTTGGCGACCGGTTGCCGCCGCAATGGGCGGGGCTGAAGTTTTTCAACGTGTTCGGCCCGAACGAGTATCACAAGGGCGCGATGATGAGCGTGCTGGCGAAGAAGTTCGCCGACATCAAGGCCGGCGGCGTGATCCAGTTGTTCAAGTCGCATCGCGACGGCATCGCCGACGGCGATCAGCGCCGCGACTTCATCTATGTCGACGACGTGGTGCGGGTGATGATGTGGCTGCTCGCCTCGCCCAACGTGAGCGGATTGTTCAATGTCGGCACCGGCCATGCGCGCAGTTTTCGCGAGATGATGCTGGCGGCCTATGCCGCGCTCGGCGCGAAGCCGAACATCGATTATGTCGACATGCCGGAAAGCATTCGCGGCAGCTATCAGTATTTCACCGAAGCCGACGTGACGCGGTTGTGCCACGCCGGCTACAACGGCGGCTTCACCAAACTGGAGGACGCGGTCGGCGCTTACGTCAGGGATTTCCTTGATCGCGCCGATCCGTTCCGCTGAGCGACGACGGACGACGGATTCCAATGCTCGATTTTGAAACGCTGTCGCAAAGGCTGGCCGGAACGACGGTGCTGTGCATCGGCGATATCATGCGCGACGAGTTCGTCTATGGCGAGGTCTCGCGCATCTCGCCGGAAGCGCCGGCGCCGGTGATCGCGGTCCAGCGCAGCGAAAGCAATGTCGGCGGCGCCGGCAACGTCGCGCGCAACATCGCGGCGCTCGGCGCGCGCTGCATATTCGTCGGCCTTGTCGGCGATGACGAGGCCGGGCGTGCGCTGCAAGCGGCATTGGCGGAAGAACCGCGCATCGATCCGGTGCTGATCGTCGATCCGTCGCGGCCGACCACGCGCAAGGTCCGCTTCGTCTCCGAGCATTTCTCGACGCACATGCTGCGCGCCGATTGGGAGCTTGCCAAGCCCGCCGCGCCGGAGATCGAACAGCGTTTGCTCGACAAGGTTACGCCGCTGCTGGCGCGCGCCGATATCGTGCTGCTGTCGGATTACGCCAAGGGCGTGCTGACGCCGCGTGTCATCCGCACCGTGATCGACACGGCACGCGCGCGCGGCGTGCGCGTCATCGTCGATCCGAAGAGTCTGCATTTCGAACTCTATCGCGGCGCGACGTTGCTGACGCCGAATCGCAAGGAATTTTCCGAAGCGACCCGCAGCCGCGCCGAGACCACGCCGGAGATCGCCGCCTCGGCGCAGGAGGTGTTGCGACTTGCGGAATGCGACGCACTGCTGGTGACGCAGAGCGAACGCGGCATGACGCTGGTGCCACGCGGGAGCGAGGCCATTCATGTCCCGGCGCATCAGGTCAAGGTGCGCGACGTGTCCGGCGCGGGTGACACGGTGGCGGCGGTGATCGCGGTGCTGCTGGCATCGGGCGCGGACTGGGAAGACGCCTTGCGCGCCGCCAATGCCGGCGCGGCGGTGGCGGTGGGCAAGCAGGGCACCGCGACGGTGACGCTGGACGAACTGCGCCGCAAGCTGTTGCCGGAGGCGTCGCTCGCCGCCGAGGAAAAGATCGTGGCGAACCTCGAGGCACTCGATGCCCGCGTCCGCGCCTGGCGCGAGGAGGGGCTGCGCGTCGGTTTCACCAACGGCTGTTTCGACATCCTGCATCCCGGCCACGTCCGGGTGATCACCGAAGCGCGGGCGACTTGCGATCGCCTGATCGTCGGTCTCAACAGCGACGCCTCGGTGCGGCGGCTGAAAGGCCCGGATCGCCCGGTGCAGAACGAGCGCGCACGGGCCGAGGTGCTTGCGGCGCTGGAAGCCGTCGATCTTGTGGCGATCTTCGAGGAAGACACGCCGCTGAATCTCATCGCGCGTATCAGGCCGATGGTCTTGGTGAAGGGCGGCGACTACACCCGCGAGCAGGTGATCGGCCACGAACTGGTGACGGCGCAGGGCGGCGAGGTGGTGCTGGTCAACATTCTGCCGGGTTTCAGCACGACATCGCTGGTGGCCCGCGCCCGTCAGGGCGGTGGATAACGGGGAGGTGGCGGCGGATGGCATGATCCCATTTGTCGCAGCCCGTGTAATCGTTTGAATCAAAACGTGTTTGTGATCGCGTTTCCGGCGTTCTGCCTCCGGCGGCGACATGATACGAACACAACGGCGCGACGCTCCGTGAGTCGCGAGCAATCGGGTATCGAGGTTATCGAGCATGAGTTTTGTGGAACCGGCTTCGCCCGCGACGGCGGACAGTGATGGTGTGCTGCGCGTCGGCGTGATCGGCGCGGGCGTGATGGGGACCAATCACGGCCGCGTTCTCGCCGGACTGCCGAATGTCGCGCTGGTCGGTATCGTCGATCCGCTGGATGAACATCGCAAGCGCGCCGACGACCTGATCGGGTGTCCGGTGTTCACCGATCTCGAGAGCCTGCTCGCTGCCGGCGTCGATGCCGTGACCGTGGCGGCGCCGACGCATCTGCATCACGAGATTTCGCTGGCGTGCATCGCGCGCGGCATTCATGTGCTGGTGGAGAAGCCGATCGCCTCCACTGTCGAGGAAGGCCGCGCTATCGTCGCCGCCGCGCGCCGCGCCAATGTCACGCTGATGGTCGGGCACGTCGAACGCTTCAATCCGGCGGTGGCCGCCGTGAAGAAGGCGATCGAGGGCGAGGACATTCTTTCCATCGCCATTACCCGCGTCGGTCCGTTTCCGCCGCGCATGTCCAATGTCGGCGTGGTGATCGATCTCGCCGTGCATGACATCGATCTGATCCGCTGGTTCACCGAGTCCGACATTGTCGACGTTCAGCCGCAACTGTCGAGTGCGGTGGCCGAGCGCGAGGATATCGCGCTTCTGCAATTCCGCACCGCGTCCGGCGTGCTGGCGCATATCAACACCAACTGGCTGACGCCGTTCAAGGCGCGTAACGTCACCGTCGCGACCCGCCACAAATACGTGCAGGGCGATTTGTTGACGCGGCAGGTGACCGAGTGCTTCGGTTTCCAGCCCGATGGCAGCTATTCGATGCGACATCTGCCGGTCGGGCATGATGAACCGCTGCGCGCCGAACTGATCTCCTTTGTCGATGCCGTGCGCAGCGGCAAGGCGCCGGCCGTCTCCGGCGAGCAGGGCGTTGCGAGCCTCGAAATCGCCACGCAGTGTCTGGCGACGCCGACCAATTCGGCTCACGCCGTCAAGGGGCCGCGCCGCGTCGCCCGCTGACTTAAGCGTTTTGCCCCGCCGCGCGATGCTGTAGAAGCACCGGATGCTCAGGCGAATCTTCACCGTCGGCGGCTTTACCTTATTGTCGCGCGTCACCGGGTTCGCGCGCGACATCATGTTGGCCGCCATTCTCGGTGCGGGACCGCTGGCGGACGCCTTCTTCGTGGCGCTGCGGCTGCCGAACCATTTTCGCGCGATCTTCGCCGAGGGCGCCTTCAACGCCGCGTTCGTCCCGGCCTATGCGCATGTCAGCGGCAAAGGGGCGGCGGCCGCCAGTCTGTTCGCCAATCGCATCTTCACGCTGCTGCTGGGGTCGCAGATCATCCTGCTCGCCGTGGCGTGGCTGTTCATGCCGCAGGTGATCGCGCTGCTGGCGCCGGGCTTCGTGCACGATCCTGTGCGCGGCGACCTCGCGATCTCGCTGACGCGGATTACCTTTCCCTATCTGCTGCTGATCACGCTGGTCACGCTCTATGGCGGGATGCTGAACGTCGCCCAGCGCTTTGCCAGCGCCGCCGCCGCGCCGATCTTCCTCAACCTGTCGATGATGGCGACGCTGGCGCTCGCGGCGTTCTTTCCCGACGCCGGGCATGCGGCCGCGTGGGGCGTGTTGATCTCCGGCTTCCTGCAATATTTTCTGCTCGCCGCCGATGCCGCGCGGCAAGGGCTGTTGCCGCGCCTGACACGGCCGACGCTGGATGCCGATGTGCGCGGTTTCTTCCGCGCGCTCGGCCCCGCCACCGTCGGCTCGATGGGAACGCAGATCGCGATGTTCGCGGACACCATCATCGCGACGTTTCTGGCCGCCGGCGCGGTATCGGCGCTGTACTACGCCGATCGACTCTATCAACTGCCGATCGGCGTGATCGGCATCGCCATCGGCACCGTGCTGCTGCCGGAGATGGCGCGGCGGATCGCGGCCGGCGACCATGCCGGGGCGATGGCCTCGCAGCTTCGTGCCTTCCAGTTTTCGCTCTTGTTTTCCGTGCCGTTTGTCGCGGCGTTCCTGACCGTACCGGACATCATCATGCGGGCGATGTTCGCACGCGGCGCGTTTTCCGCCGCCGATGCCGCCGCAGCCGGCGCGACGCTCGCGGCCTATACCATCGGGCTCATCCCGGTGGTGACGATCCGCAGCGCCGTCGCGACGTTTTACGCGCGCAAGGACACCGCAACCCCGGTGAAGGCCTCGCTGACCGGGCTTGCGGTCAATCTGGCGCTCAAGGTGGCGCTGATGGGATCGCTGGCGCAGGTCGGTCTGGCGCTGGCCACCGCCGTCGGATCCTGGGTCAACCTGCTGCTGGTGCTCGGTTTCGCCATGCGTGCGGGATATCTCCAGCTCGACCGCCGTTTCGGCCTGTCGTTGCTGAAATTTGTCGCGGCCGGTGTGCTTCTGGCGGTTGCGTTCTGGCTGACGGTGCGCGTGGCAGGCGGATATGTGGCCCGGTTGAGCTCGTTTCGCGACGAAACCATGCTTCTTGTCCTGATGATTGTCGGAACCATCGTTTATGGCGTCACGGTTCTGGCGCTATTTGGCCGCGGCGGATTGCGCGCCCTGATCCGGTCCTGACGCGAATTTGAAGTTGCCACGCTGCTGCTGCAATGTAGATTGAATCTAAATTGCAGAAGGAGCATCCATGGCCAGCTCAGCCCCGGTGAAGTTTGGCGTCGGTCAAAGCGCGCGCCGCAAGGAAGACGATGCGCTGGTGCGTGGCCATGGCCGCTACACCGACGATCATGCGCCATCGCCGGCGATGCATGCCCTGATGCTGCGCTCGCCTCATGCCCATGCCAAATTCAGGATCGACGCCACGCAGGCCCGCGCGCTGCCCGGCGTCGCGCTGATCCTCACCGCCGATGACATCAAGGATCTCGGCGGGCTGCCGTGCCTGTTCAATCTGCCGGACACTCCGTTCACGGCGCCGCCGTACCCGATTCTCGCGGACGGCGAGGTACGTCACGTCGGTGACGCCATCGCTTTCGTGGTCGCGGACACGCTCGCGCATGCGCGCGACGCGATCGAAGCTGTGGCGGTGGACTGGACGCCGCTGCCGGCCGTTGTCGGCGCCGCCAATGCGGTGAAGAAGGGCGCGCCGCCGGTGTGGCCGCAGTTTCCGGACAACGTGCTGTTCGATGTCGGCATCGGCGACAAGGCGGCGGCGGACGCCGCTTTCGCCAAGGCCGACGCAGTGGCGGAGATCTCCATCGTCAATCCGCGCATCGTCACCAACTATATGGAAACGCGCGCGGCGGTCTGCGAATACGACGCCAGGCGCGATCATCTGACCTTGACCATCGGCAGCCAGGGCAGCCATCGGCTGCGCGATATCCTGTGCCAGAACATCCTGCACATGCCGGTGGAGAACATGCGGGTGATCTGCCCGGATGTTGGCGGCGGCTTCGGCACGAAGCTGTTTCCCTATCGCGAATACGCGCTGATCGCGGTCGCCTCGCGCAAGCTGAAGAAGACCGTTCGCTGGACCGCCGAGCGCGCCGACCACTTCATGGGCGACTCGCAGGGCCGCGACAACGTCACCACAGCGCGGATGGCGCTGCGCAAGGACGGCAAGTTTCTCGGCATGGACGTCGACCTGATCGGCGACATGGGCGGTTATCTCTCAACCTTCGGCCCCTACATCCCCCACGGCGGCGCGGGAATGTTGCCGGGACTGTACGACATTCAGGCTTTCCATTGCCGCATCCGCACCGTGTTCACCAACACTGTGCCGGTCGACGCCTATCGCGGCGCGGGACGACCGGAAGCCGCTTATGTGGTCGAGCGTCTGGTCGACGCCGCCGCGCGAAAACTCGGCATGACGCCGGATGCGATCCGGCTGAAGAATTTCATCGCGCCCCGCGCGCTGCCCTACAAGACCGCCACCGGCAAGGTCTACGACTCCGGCGACTTCGCCGCGCATCTCAAGCGCGCGATGGAGATCGGCGACTGGAAGGGATTCGCCAGGCGCGCGAAGGCGGCGAAGAAGCAGGGGCTGGTGCGCGGCATCGGGCTTGCCAGTTACGTCGAGGTCTGCGGTACCATGGGCGAGGAAACCGCCAATGTGCAGCTCGATCCGAACGGCGACGTCACCGTGCGGATCGGTTCGCAGTCGAGCGGGCAGGGCCATCAGACGGCCTACGCGCAACTTGTCTCTGAGCAGTTCGGCCTGCCGCTGGAGCGCGTCCATGTGCTTCAGGGCGATACCGATCAGATTGCGACCGGGCTCGGCACCGGCGGCTCCAGCGCGATCCCGTCCGGAGGTGTCAGTGTTCAGCGCGCCACGCGCGATCTCGGCGAGAAGCTGAAGGCGGTTGCCGCCGAAGCGCTGGAAGCCGGCGCGGCCGACCTTGAAATCGATGCAGGTGTCATCCGCGTCGCCGGCACCGACCGCGCGATTTCTTTCGCCGATCTGGCGAAACGTCCCGGCGCCGATCCGGCTGCGATGAACGCCAGCGAGAAATTCGCTGCCGCCGATGGCACGTTCCCCAACGGTACGCATCTTGTGGAAGTTGAGATCGATCCATCCACCGGCGTCACGCGGCTGGTCAACTACGTTATCGTCGACGATTTCGGTGCGACGCTCAATCCGCTGATGCTGGCGGGGCAGGTTCATGGCGGCACCATGCAGGGTATCGGCCAGGCGCTGATGGAGCGCGCGGTTTACGACGCCGACGACGGCCAGCTCGTCACCGGCACCTTCATGGACTACGCCATGCCGCGCGCCAGCGACGGCACGCCCATCACTTTCGAAACCCACAACGTGCCGTGTGTGACCAATCCGCTTGGCGTGAAGGGTGCGGGCGAGGCCGGCGCGATCGGCTCCTGTCCAGCGGTGGTCAATGCCATCGTCGATGCCCTGTGGCGTGAATACGGTGTCGATCACATCGACATGCCGGCCACGCCAGAGCGCGTCTGGGTCGCCATCCGTGAAGGGCAACGCCGCGGCGGCAAGGCGGCGGAATAGATCGTCGCCCGCGGGGTTGTTCATCCCGTCCGGTCGCCGGTCGGCGCATCTTTCGGATCACATCAACATCATCATCGGAAACAGGCGCCGTACTCATGGCGGCCCAACGCGGAGAGAGTGAACCAATGAAGCGTATGTTCGTAACGGTCGCGGCGATCCTGCTCGGAATAGGCGCGGTTTATGCGCAGCAGGATATTGTCAATCAGCGCCAGACAGCGATGAAGGAGAATGGCAAGAATCTCGGCGGCGTTCTCGCGCCGATGGCGAAGGGCGAAAAGCCTTACGATCAGGCGGCGGTGGATGCGGCGCTGACCAAGCTTGCCGACAACGCCAAGGCGCTGGGCTCCGAGTTTCCTGAAAACACCAAGGGGCTGAAGTCCGGCGACAAGTACAGCGCCTCGCCCAAGATCTGGGAAAACCGCGCCGATTTTGATTCCCATATCGCAAGCTTCGTCAAGGCCATCAATGAGGCGAAGGCGAGCGTCAAGAATCTCGATGCGCTCAAGGCGGCGGTGCCGGCCCTCGGCAAGCAGTGCTCCAGCTGCCACGAAACTTATCGGCTGAAGGAGGGTTGAAGGTCTGGCCGAGCTGAATTGAACCGTCATTGCGAGCGAAGCGAAGCAATCCAGTCTTTTCATGAAGCTGGATTGCTTCGTCGCTAACGCTCCTCGCAATGACGCGCAAGACGAACGGCCGAGTGGGCCGCCGTTGTCATTGGGGCGAAGCTCCTATCGTAGGACAGCACGACGGAACGCATGATGCGACGACTCTCGATTTTGGCGGCCATCGTTATCGTTGCGGGTTTTGCCGTCTACTGGTGGTTGACGATGCCGGTCGTCGTCGCCGCGAGCGCGTTGCCGGCGCGCGCGCCGGACCTCGCCAACGGCAAGACGGCCTTCGACATCGGGGGCTGCGCATCCTGTCATGCGGTGCCCAACCAGCCGGATCGCACACGGCTCGGCGGCGGCCTGCCGCTGGCGACGCCGTTCGGCACCTTCCACGCGCCAAACATCTCGCCCGATCCGAAGGACGGCATCGGCGGCTGGAGCGAAGCGCAGTTCGTGACCGCCATTCTGGAAGGTGTGTCGCCGCAGGGCGCTCACTATTTTCCGGCGTTTCCCTACGCGTCGTATCATCGCGCGAAGATCGACGACATTCGCGACATGTTCGCTTACATCAAGACGCTGCCGCCGGTGAGCGGAGCCGCGCCCGCGCATGACATCGCGTTTCCGTTCAGCATCCGGCGCAACGTGGGCATCTGGAAACTGCTGTTCATGGAGCGTCAGCCGTTCGTGCCGGTTGCCGGGCAGTCGTCGCAATGGAATCGCGGCGCCTATCTCGTCAACACGCTGGGTCATTGCGCCGAGTGTCACAGCCCGCGCAACGCGCTCGGCGGGATTGTCGCGGCGCAACGCTTCGCCGGCGGACCGAACCCGGAGGGCAAGGGCTGGGTGCCGAACATCACGCAAAAGAATCTGGATGATTGGAGCGAAAAGGATATCGCTTACTTCCTCGAAAGCGGGCTGTTGCCGGACGGCGATTCCGCCGGCGGATCAATGGCGAGCGTGATCAAGAACACCTCGCAGCTGAGCGCAGAGGATCGTATGGCGATGGCGGTCTATCTCAAGTCGTTGCCGCCGGTGGATGGACCGCCGCGCCCGAGGGCGAAATGAGGCGCATTGAGGCCGGCTTCAACGCGCTACGTTGTTTTTGACGGATCGTCATGCCCGGACTTGATCCGGGCATCCATCATCCTGAAAATGATGGAGTGCCGGGTCGAGCCCGGCAATGACGCCTCAATCGGGTCGGCCAGACAGCTTCGCTCTCAATGACGGTTGCGCAAACCGCGACACATTGCGCGCTATTTCGCGCCGAAGGCCTTGAAGGTGATGATGGTCCGGGTGTCCTGGATACCCGGAATGATCTGCACCTTTTCGTTGACGAAATGGCCGATATCCGTGTCGTTCTCGACGTAGAATTTGACCAGCAGATCGAAATCGCCCGCCGTCGAATAGATCTCCGAGGCGATCTCGGCTTCAGCCAGCGCGTTGGCGACGGTATAGGACTGGCCAAGCTTGCACTTGATCTGCACGAAGAAGGGAACCATCGCAATTGTCTCCGAACGGCGCGTGAATTGGTTCACTAAAGCCGGAAATGCGGCGCCGACGCAAGGCGTCATCCAGGCTGCGCTGTCCGCGGACTTGACCCCACGCGCCATCTGCCTTCAGAGTCTGACAAGGAATTCGTTTTGTGTGCGGATTCACAGCACGAAAACCGTCGTCCCCGCGCCGGCGGGGACCCATACGCCGGCGCGGGGACGACGCCGGGGTTTTGATCCAATGAGCAAAATTTCGAGCCGGAAGAAGATGGGCGCTCGGCCGGGGCCGGCACGGTTTTTGTGAGACGACAGAGATGACCATTCCCATCGCGCTGACCATCGCCGGCTCGGATTCCGGCGGCGGGGCCGGCATACAGGCCGACCTCAAGTCGTTTTCCGCGTGCGGGGTCTCTGGCGCGTCGGTGATCACCGCGCTGACGGCGCAGAACACCCGCGGCGTCACCGGCATCCATGAGGTGCCGGCGGCGTTCGTCACCGCGCAGCTCGACGCGGTGTTCGACGACCTCGACGTCAGGGCGGTGAAGATCGGGATGGTGTCGCAACGCGCGGTGATCGAGGCTATCGTTGCCGGGCTCGCGCACTGGTCGCCGCGCCACGTCGTGGTCGATCCGGTGATGGTCGCGACCTCGGGAGATCGGCTGTTGGTGCCCGATGCC
>CAUJJN010000198.1 GCA_963204905.1 Pseudomonadota bacterium | reverse complement strand
GACTTACTACACACAGCTTGCGAAGTCCGCGCGCAAGGATGGCGACAAGAGTTACTTCAGCGACTGTCTGCAAAACGCCACCTGGCTGGTGCGCGCGCTCGATCAGCGCGCCCGCACCATTCTCAAGGTGGCGACCGAGATTGTGCGGCAGCAGGACGGCTTCTTCGCACACGGCGTCGCGCATCTGCGGCCGCTCAACCTGAAGACGGTGGCGGACGCGATCCAGATGCACGAATCGACGGTGTCGCGCGTCACCGCCAACAAATATGTCGCGACCAATCGCGGCGTGTTCGAGCTGAAGTATTTTTTTACGGCGTCGATCGCGGCGGCGGACGGCGGCGAGGCGCATTCGGCCGAAGCCGTCCGTCATCAGATCAGGCAGTTGATCGATGCGGAGCAGTCGGACAATATTCTCTCCGACGATACCATCGTGGAACGTCTGCGCGAAACCGGCATTGATATCGCGCGGCGCACTGTGGCGAAATACCGCGAGGCGCTGCGAATCCCGTCGTCGGTGCAACGCCGGCGCGACAAGCAGAGCCTGCTCGGCACGCCTCATGCCGCCGGCCGCCCGGGTCTGCGCTAGTAGGGCCGCAACCGCCATACGCAAGGGCTGGTATCGGCCAGGCCTTGGTTGCGGCATTTGATTGCGCGCGCTTGCGCTTGGCCGAACGATGTCCCGCCTCCGATCACGTTGCTATCATCGTCGCGACATCGAACGGACTTGATTGCAACCTCATTCGTCGGAATACTCTGTCATGCGCGCGTCATGATTTCGAATCGCGCGCGCGGGCGGTGACACCCGCTCTCTCAGGTGTGATGAATCGAGGTACGACATGAGCATTCGAGTCTCGGGCAAAAGCATCAGTATTGGTGAAGCGTTGCGCGGCCGCGTCAGCGACCGCACCGAAGAGGTGCTACGTAAATATTTCGACGGCAATTATTCCGGCCACATGACCTTCAGCAAGGACGGCTTTGGATTCAAAACGGATTGCGCGCTCCACCTGGATTCGGGCATCACCCTCGAAGCCGAATCCAACGCCACCGATGCCTATGCCAGTGCGGACCAGGCTCTGATCCAGATCGAGAAACGACTGCGGCGTTACAAGAGTCGCCTGAAGGATCGCTCGGCGCGCAAGTCTCACGCCGCCGCCGCCATCATCGCCGAACGCGAGGCTGCGCCGCTTGATACGCGCAGCTATGTGCTTGAAGCTCTCATGCACGACGACGATAACGACGACGAAGTCACGGCCTACAATCCGGTGATCATCGCCGAAGCGACGAGTTCGCTAAAACGCATGTCGGTCAGTGAGGCGGTGATGGAACTGGATTTCACCGGCGCCGCCGTCATCGTCTTCCAGCATGGCGGAAGCGGTCGCGTGAACATCATCTATCGCCGCGGCGACGGCAACGTCGGCTGGATCGATCCGCCCGAGGTGCAGCCGCGCGCGTCGTGAACGCAGCGCGCCAACTGATCAGCGCAAAAATCGTCGCCGCTTCCACGCGCGTTCTGCAACGGAAGCGGCGACGCAATGTGCCGGCGCATATCGGCCAAAACGTTCTCGTGTCCGATCACATCAGCCGCGGGGATCATGATTTTGCTTCGGCATTGCCCCGGCGCGCACGCTGATCTTTTCGGGTGAAAAATGCGGCAAAACAAAACGCAACACGACATAATGCGTTGCAGTCCAGGTGGGCGGCCGATGCCGCTTTCGCGCGGGTCGGGGGAACCCGGCGCAACGACGCATACCGGCGATAAAACTGGCGATTTCACCGGCCGATTTTGACAGGTTTTAGCCGTATCGCGCTTGCAATCGTCATTGACGCCTTGCAAGGCGGCCCCTATGGTCCGCCGCCTTGACGGGGGCGCCGACCGGGGCGGAGCGGGGGCAGTTGCATTGTCCGCGTGATTGGTCCATCTGATTGAGCGGGTCTGAGGGGCGTCACAGAATTCAGACCTTAGCAGGCGTGAGTGACGGTGCTACAATGGTTCGAACGAGTGGGCCGAAGCAGTTTCGAGCGTCGTGTCTGATGCCTGTCTGAGACGGTCAGGGCACGTTTCGCAAATCCAAACCTTTCGCAATCCTGTTTCGCAATCGGCGGTCAAACTTCTTTCTCGGAATGCTCCATGATGATTACTAATCTGGTCGCGCCCGAGGCGATACTTCCGGCGTTGAAGGTCAACAGCAAGAAGCAGGCGCTGCAGGAGCTTTCCGCGCGCGCGGCCGAATTGACCGGCCAGAACGAGCGCGCGATTTTCGAGGTTCTGCTCCAGCGGGAAAAGCTCGGCACCACCGCGGTCGGTTACGGCATCGCGATTCCGCACGGCAAGCTGCCGAAGCTGGAGAAGCTGTTCGGCCTGTTCGCGCGGCTCGATCGGCCGATCGACTTCGAGGCGATGGACGGTCAGCCGGTCGATCTGCTGTTCCTGTTGCTGGCGCCGGAAGGCGCGGGGGCCGATCACCTCAAGGCGCTGGCCAAAATCGCCCGACTGCTGCGCGATCAGGACGTGGCGCGCAAGCTGCGCGCCTCCTCCGACGCCCAGGCGATCTATTCGGTGCTGGCGATGCCGCCGGCGACCGTGGCGTAAGACCGCTTTCGTCAAATCGCACAGCTTGTGTTTTTGTCATGGCCGGATTTATTCCGGCCATCCACGTCCTTCTTCAAGAAGATGGATGCGCGGATCAAGTCCGCGCATGACGATCTTTGGTATCCGTCATTGCGAGCGAAGCGAAGCAATCCAGAAAGCCATGAAGCAAGGACTGGATTGCTTCGTCGCTAACGCTCCTCGCAATGACGAACTGAGAAGGTTGATTACCTAACCGGTCAATCCTTCACCACGCGCACCGCGCCGAGCGCGGCGCTGGTGGCGTGCGCGGCGTAGGCTTTCAGCGCCATGGTGACGCGGCGGGTGCGCGGCGCGGGCTTCCACGCCTTGTCGCCCTTCGCATTCATCGCGGCGCGGCGCTTGTCGAGTTCGGCATCGCTCACCGCGAGATGCACCTTGCGGTTCGGAATATCGAACTCGATGGTGTCGCCCTCCTCGACCAGGCCGATGGCGCCGCCTTCCGCCGCTTCCGGCGAGACGTGACCGATCGAGAGGCCCGACGAGCCGCCGGAGAAGCGGCCGTCGGTGATCAGCGCGCACTGCTTGCCGAGGCCTTTCGATTTCAGATAGCTGGTCGGATACAGCATCTCCTGCATGCCGGGGCCGCCGCGCGGGCCTTCGTAGCGGATCAACACCACGTCGCCGGGCTTGATCTTGTTGGTGAGAATGGCCTCCACCGCCGCGTCCTGACTTTCGAAGATGCGGGCGGGGCCGGAGAATTTGAGAATGCTGTCGTCAACGCCGGCGGTCTTCACGATGCAGCCGTCGCGCGCGATGTTGCCGAACAGCACGGCGAGGCCGCCGTCCTTCGAGTAGGCGTGTTCGGCATCACGGATGCAGCCGTTGGCGCGATCGGTGTCGAGCTCCTCGAAGCGCCGTTCCTGGCTGAAGGCGACTTCGGTGCGCACACCGCCGGGCGCCGCGCGATAGAAGGTGCGAACGCTGTCGCTCTTGGTGCGGGTGATGTCCCAGCGCTCCAAAGCGTCCTTCAGCGATTTGCTGTGCACTGACGGCAGGCTGGAGTCGATCAGTCCGGCGCGATCGAGTTCGCCGAGAATGCCCATGATGCCGCCGGCGCGATGCACATCCTCGAGGTGCACGTCGGCGACGGCCGGCGCGACCTTGCACAACACCGGCACGCGGCGCGACAGCCGATCGATGTCCGCCATCGTGAACGGCACTTCGCCCTCATAGGCCGCGGCGAGCAGATGCAGCACGGTGTTGGTGGAGCCGCCCATCGAGATGTCGAGCGTCATCGCGTTCTCGAACGCCTTGAAGTTGGCGATGTTGCGCGGCAGCGCGGTCTCGTCGTTCTGTTCGTAATAGCGGCGCGCCAGATCGACGATCAGGTGACCGGCTTCGACGAACAGGCTCTTGCGGTCGGCGTGGGTGGCGAGCACCGAGCCGTTGCCGGGCAACGCCAGGCCGAGCGCCTCGGTGAGGCAATTCATCGAGTTGGCGGTGAACATGCCGGAGCACGAGCCGCAGGTCGGACACGCCGAGCGCTCGATCACCTCGACGTCGGCGTCGCTGACGCTGTCGTCGGCGGCAGCCACCATGGCGTCGATCAGGTCCACCGACTTGACCTTGCCGTTGAGGGTGACCTTGCCGGATTCCATCGGGCCGCCGGAGACGAACACCACGGGAATGTTGAGGCGCAGCGCGGCCATCAGCATGCCGGGGGTGATTTTGTCGCAGTTGGAGATGCAGACCATGGCGTCGGCGCAATGCGCGTTGACCATGTATTCGACGCTGTCGGCGATGATCTCGCGCGAGGGCAGGCTGTAGAGCATGCCGTCATGACCCATGGCGATGCCGTCATCGACCGCGATGGTGTTGAACTCCTTGGCGACGCCGCCGGCCTGCTCGATCTCGCGCGCGACCAGTTGACCGAGATCCTTGAGGTGGACATGGCCCGGCACGAACTGGGTGAAAGAGTTCACCACGGCGATGATCGGCTTGCCGAAGTCCTCGTTCTTCATGCCGGTGGCCCGCCACAGCCCGCGCGCGCCGGCCATGTTGCGGCCATGGGTGGAGGTGCGGGAACGATAGGCTGGCATGATGAAATCCTCGAACGGCGGGTTTGGCGTGCTGGCAATAAAATTCCGCCGATGGCGGCCGGGCGACCATACTCTCGCCCGGCGGCGGGTCAAACCGGCCTTGGCGAAAAAAGCGTCCCGCGAATGGATGCCATGCGCGCCAACCGCGGTTGCTGTTTATCTGACCCCAACGCCGTCATGCCCGGGCTTGTCCCGGGAATGACGACTTCAGGGAATCCTCAAAACAAAAACGGCGGCGCATCGCGCGCCGCCGCTTTCATAAAACCATCCGTGTCGGCCCGCTTGCTGCGCGGGCCGCCGGGTCGTCCGGTTGCTTGCCGGTAACGTCCGCGTCAGTGGACGCTGACGGCCTGCAACTCGTTGTTCCAGGCGCTGGCAATCGCCGCCTCACGCGAGTCCGTCAGCATCATCGGCGTGCCGTCGGCGGCGTGCAGCGCGAAGAGCTTGGTGCCCGGCGCGAGATCCGGCGCCTGCGGGAACAGCCCATGCACGTCTTCGGATTTGATCTCCTTGACGTAGGCGATGTGGCCGCCGCCCAGCGAGGCCAGCGCCTCGGGCGTCACCGTGTCGGGGGTGAAAACGTTGTTCGGTTCGGTCATGGTCTCGACTCCTCTACAGTTACAAGCGGTCGAGTCCGCTCCAGTTCTCAGATTATTCGTGCTCATTGATAGCGATTGTCTTAACGACCCTTTCAGGCTCCGGCCTGGCGAGGTCGATGGACAGCAGCCCGTTCTTCAAATCCGCACCCAGCACCAGCATCCCCTCCGCCAGCACGAAGGTGCGCTGGAAGTGGCGCGCGGCGATGCCGCGATGGATGTACTGCCGGGTCTTGTCGTCCTGCTGGCGGCCGCGGATGACGAGCTGATTTTCCTCCATGGTCACATCGAGTTGGTCGCGGGTGAAGCCCGCCACCGCCAGCGTGATGCGCAGGCGCTCCGGCGCTCCGTTGGTACGGTCGCACCGCTCGATGTTATAGGGAGGATAGCCGTCGGCGCCTTTCACGACGCGGTCGAGCGCACGCTCGATCTCGTCGAATCCCAAAAGGAACGGACTGGACAACGAAGGAACACGAGACATTACAAAGTCCTCTCGAAGCGACTTTGGCTATGCAAACCTCGTTCCACAGGAAGTCCTGATCCCGAGACTTGCAGATGGGCCCTTACGGCACCCGGATGACCGATCGGCGGATTTGCCCTTCGGTCACTCCATCATATGGGCATATTCGGACACCGTTCAAGCGGCCCCGAGCAGCCTTCAAATCATTGGAAAGACTAGAGTTCGATCCGGCTGCGGCCGTTGACTGCGAAGAGATGGAGTTTGTCGCGCGGGGCCACGGCGACAATCCGCTCGCCGATGGCGGGCGCGGTCTGTCCCGGAAGCCGGACAATCACCTCGCCGGGGGGCAGTTCGCCGGGTTTGGCGCTGACGGCGGCAGCCTCCCCGGCTCCGTTGCGCGAGCCGTAGACGAAGGTTTCCGCGCCGACCCGCTCGATCGCCTCGACCGTGAGGTCGTAGCGCACGCCGCCCTCCGGCGCGGCCCCGGTGGTCAGACTCAGGTCCTCCGGGCGAACGCCGAGAATGCCGCCCGCATGGCCGGGGACCGGAGTGCCCGCCTCGCCCGGCTTGAATGGCGTCAGATTCATCGGCGGCGCGCCGATGAAGGAGGCGACGAAGGTGGTGGCCGGCTTCTGGTAGATGTCGAGCGGGTTGCCGATCTGCTCGACCATGCCGCCATTCATCACCACGAGGATGTCCGCCAGCGTCATCGCCTCCAGCTGATCATGGGTGACATAGATCGAGGTGGTGTTGAGCCGGCGTTGCAGCTTGCGGATTTCGACCCGCATGGCGATGCGCAGTTTCGCGTCGAGGTTCGACAGCGGCTCGTCGAACAGAAACACCTTCGGCTGGCGCACGATGGCGCGGCCCATGGCGACGCGCTGGCGCTGGCCGCCGGACAATTGCTTCGGCTTGCGCTCGAGCATCGGGCCGATCTCGAGGATCTGCGCCGCCTCGCGGACGCGCTTGTCGATCTCGGATTTCGCCATGCCGCGATTGCGCAGGCCGTAGGCCATGTTGTTGTAGACGCTCATGTGCGGATAGAGCGCGTAGTTCTGGAACACCATGGCGATGTCGCGATCCGCCGGCTCGACCCGATTGACGACGCGGCCGCCGATATCGATCTCGCCCGAGGTGATGGTTTCCAGTCCGGCGACCATGCGCAGCAGCGTGGAC
>CAUJJN010000197.1 GCA_963204905.1 Pseudomonadota bacterium | reverse complement strand
TTTCCGGGCTTTCGGCAAAATTCATCACCGATCCACAGGCCACCGAGAGATAGTAGCCGCCGATGCGCTCGGCGACATGGCAAAGCGGCAGGAACACCAACCGCTCCTCGTGCTCCGACGGAACGAGCAGGTGATCCACATAACGCATCTGGTGGGTCACGCTACGGTTCGAATGCATCGCGCCCTTCGGCGGACCGGTCGTGCCTGAGGTGTAGACGAGGATCGCGAGATCGTCGGCGCCGCGGCTCGCAATCATCTCGTCCCAAAGCATCTCGTTTCCGGCGATGGCATTGCGCCCTAACGCCGTGAACTCGTCGAGCGACATGACCATCGGGTCGTTGAAGCCGCCGAGGCCTTCCATGTCGAACACAACGATGCGTTCCAGCGTCGGACAGCGGGCACGGCAAAGCAGGACCTTATCGAGTTGCTCCTCGTCCTCGACAAAAATGACACGGGTCCGCGAATCATTGATGAGATATTCGACCTGTTTCGCCGAGTCGGTCGGGTAAATTCCCGATGACACGCCGCCGGCACACAACACGCCCATGTCGGCAAACACCCATTCGGGGCTGGCGTTGGCAATGATCGAGGCGACGTCGCCAACCTTGAAACCGACAGTACGCAATGCGTAGGCGATATCCTTGGCAATCTGCTGCCACTCGCGCCAGCTCGTGGATTTCCATACACCGAGATGCTTCTCACGGATCGCGGCGCGGTCGCCACGCGCTTCAACCGAGAGCAGGAAGCTCCGCGCAATCGTGTCAGCCACGGTTATGACAGCCGGTCTATTCATCGCAACCTCGCTCGTCGATATCGGCACCCGCAGCCGATCCGCCTGGCATCATCTCCACGTCTTCTTTTTCTTCCAGCGTCGTTCCCCACGCGCGCCTTGCTCCTTGGCGCCGAGATAGAATTCCTGAATGTCTTCGGATTCCATCAATCGCTCGCAGGTGTCGTTCATCACCACGCGGCCGACTTCGAGCACGTAGCCGTAGTGCGCCGTCTCCAGCGCCACCTTGGCATTCTGCTCGACAAGCAGGATCGACATGCCCTGCTCTTCGTTGACACGACGAATGATGTTGAAAATCTCCTTCACCAAAAGCGGCGACAGGCCGAGCGACGGCTCATCGAGCAGCAACAACGTCGGACGGTTCATCAGCGCACGACCGATCGCCAGCATCTGCTGCTCACCACCCGAAAGCTGGCCGGCCGGCTGATCAAGCCGTTCGCGCAGGCGCGGAAAGTAGCCATAGACAAGCTCGAGGTCGGCGACGACACCGTCCCGATCCCGGCGCGGATAGGCACCCATCATCAGGTTCTCGCGCACACTGAGAAACGGAAACACTTCGCGTCCCTCCGGTACATGGCTGACGCCGAGCCGAACAATGCGATCGGCCTCCATGCGCTGAATCGGCTTGCCCTCGAACTCGATAGAGCCTTTCTGAGGATCGAGAATGCCGGAGATCGTTTTGAGGACCGTTGTCTTGCCGGCGCCGTTGGCGCCAAGCAGCGTGACGATCCGGCCACGCGGCACTTCGAGGCTGATGCCGCGAATGGCCATGATCGGACCATAATAACTTTCGATGTTGCTGAGCTTGAGGATGGTCTCCGGCGTGCTCATGACATCGTCCTCATCCGCCGAGATAGGCCGCAACGACATCGGGATGAGCTTGAACGTCAGCGGGCGGCCCCATCGCCAGCACCTTGCCGTAGTTCAATGCGATCACCCGGTCGGATACCCGGTTCACCAGGCTCATGTCGTGCTCGACCATCAGCACCGTGATGCCGAGTTCGGTCCTCATGTCGCGAATCCAGAACGACATGTCGTCCGTCTCCTCCACGTTCAGCCCGGAGGACGGCTCGTCGAGCAGGATGAGCTTCGGTTCGCTACAGAGCGCGCGGGCGAGTTCGATCACCTTGCGCACCCCGTAAGGAAGGCCCGAGATCAGCTTGTCGCGATGAGCCTCCAGATCGAGAAACTCTATCACCTGTTCGACCCGGTGGCGGTGAGCCTTTTCGTCGCGCCGGACATTCGGGAGGAAAAGGATTTCCTGCCAAAGCTGGGTGGTGCAGTGCCGGTGCCGCCCAACCAGCAGATTGCTGAGCACCGTAGCATTCTCGAACAGCTCGATATTCTGGAACGTCCGGGCGATTCCCAGCCTGGCGATGTCGTGCGCCGGTTCGCGCGTGATGTCCTGATCCTCGAAATAGAGCGAACCGGAGGTTGGGTTGTAGAGTCGGGAGATCAAATTGAAGATCGAGCTTTTGCCGGCCCCGTTCGGGCCGATGATCGACAGAATCTCCCCTTTTTCGACCGCAAAGCTGACGGAGTCGACAGCCTTGAGGCCCCCGAAATGCAAAGACAGATTGTCCGCGCGCAGACAACTCATCTGTTCCGCTCCGATTTGACGTAGATCTTCTGGCGCTTGAAAGTCGCGCGCTTATAGAGCGGGAACAGCTGGAAAAAGAGCTTGATCTTGAGCCATCGGCCGTAGAGCCCATAAGGCTCGAACAAAATGAACAGCATGATGATCAGGCCGTAGATCGCTCCCTTCAGCCCGTTGGCTGAAGCGAACGCCGAGATGCTGTTCCGTATGTGATTGGCCTGATCGGCCCCTGCACCAAACGTGGCGGCAAGTCCGGCAACGATACCGGGGATGTCGTCTTTCAAGAAGGTAAGGAATGGATCGATCATCACAATAAAAATCGCGCCAAGCACCGCGCCGTGCAGGCTGAGCACGCCGCCAATGATGATCACCATGATGAACTCGATGGAGAGTTGCAGCGTGAACATTTCCGGACTGATGAAAGACAGCTTGTGCGCGAACAGACATCCGGCCAGCCCGGTGATAGCGGCGCTCAGCGCGAATGATTTCACTTTGTAGAGTGCAACATTGACACCCATGCTCTTGGCGGCCGTCTCGCTGTCCCGGGTTGCGATGAAGGCGCGACCGGTAGGCGAGCGCATCAGGTTCAACGTTCCGACGATCACGAGGATCAACAATCCCAGACAAAGAAAATAGAATGTCGGACTGTCCCGTGGGATGGTTTCACCGAACACTTGAATCGGCCGCACCCGCAAGCCTTCATTGCCGTTGGTCACGCTTTCCCAGCGCGCCATGATTTCCTCGACGATCAGCGCGAACGCGATGGTGGCTATCACCAGATAGATACCCTGCAAGCGCAATGCCGGGAATCCGACCAACGCCCCGATCACGCCGGCCAACAGACCCGCGGCAAGGAAATAGATCGGAAAAGGAACGCCGAGCCGATGCAGATAGGCTGTGGTGTAAGCGCCGATCGCCAGAAACGCCGCGTGCCCAAGCGATGCCTGCCCGGTGAACCCGGTCAAGATCATCAATCCGACGCCGACGGTCGCATAGATGCAGACGAACACGAGTTGGCTGACGAGATAACTGCTCAACACGAACGGCGCGACGATGAGAGCGGCCAGCAGCAATCCGTAGGAGATGATATAGCCGCGATGGGGAAACAGCCTGATGTCATCTTCGTAGTCGGTCTTGAACAGAAACCGCATGATAGCCCTCACACCTTCTTTCGGGCGTGAAGGCCGAACAGGCCCTCAGGCTTCAGCAACAAGACCGCGAGCAGCACAATGTAGGGTGCGACGTCCTTCCAGCCTGCCGGCAGATAGAAACCCGCCATGCTCTCGATCACCCCGATCAGTACGCCGCCGACCAGCGCGCCGGGGATTGACCCGAAGCCACCAAGCACGGCTGCGGGAAATGCCTTCAGTCCCAGCACGAGACCGACATTGGAGTGAACGAAAGTGATCGGCGCGAGCAGGACACCTGCACAAGTGGCGACCGCGGCGCTGATGGCCCAGACGATCGAGACCACACGCTTGACCGGAATGCCCATGTAATACGCCGCGAGCATATTTTCCGAGCTCGCGCGCATGGCGGTGCCAAGCATTGTCTTGTTGAAAAACAGATAGAGCGCGCCGCACAGAATGACGGTCGCGGCAATCACCGAGAGCTTGTCATAGGCGAGCACCAGATCGCCCAGCCGAAGGACCCCATGGCTGAAAGGGGTTTCGATCTTGAGATCGTCCGTCCCCCAAATCATGCCGGCGACCGATCGCAAGAAGAAACCGAGACCGATCGTCACCATGATGATGGAAAACTGCGGGTAACCGAGGATGGGACGAACGACGAGGCGTTCGGCCAGCATCCCGAACAGCGCCATCGCGATTACCGCGAGAAAGAATCCGATCCAGTAGTTGAAGCCGAGAACTGCGATGAACGTGAAGGCGAAAAAACCGCCCAACATCATCAAATCGCCTTGGGCGAAATTGACGACCTCGGTTGCCTTGTAGACAAGGACAAACCCCAACGCGATCAGGCCGTACACACAGCCCAGCGCGACACCACTCACCAGCTGCTGAACGAAGTCCAGCATGGCCTCAGTCCCTCCCCTGATGCCGCTTGCGATTCTTCAAGATCGCGTTTGCCGCATCCCTGCTGACGGCTCTCCCTTATTCGGGCGATGCCGACACGTATAAGACAGCCTCAACCGCCGTGCCCTGTCAACCCGGGGCAGCAATCGCTGCCCCCTCCGGAGGGCTCCTGACGCCTGGTCGGGGGCGTCGACGACGTGTCAGCTCACTCGACCATCAAAGGAGCCGTCGCGGCGCATTCCGCGTGGCGACAATTTGGCGCGCCCGCAGACCACGAACGCGGACGCGACGGCGGCGTTTGCGACGACGAAGGCGACTGTCGCCTTGTCGGTATCGTCTTTGGCGCAGGTCAGGCCGACAGCAAACTTCCCGGACATACTTTCCTCCTCATGACGCGAGAACATTTCCGCGTTTGGCGAGCGAAAGATCTCCGTGCGGGATTGATGGCGGGGCATCGACATGTGACGCCTTGATCCTCATCGCATCACGACACGCGACCGTGTCACACCGTCTGTCAGAGGCGGCTGACGGCCTGAAAAGTCATTGCGACAGTCTCGATCACTCCCTCAACCGCTTTATGAAATCCCCTTCCGAACCATCGAATGTGAATTGGCCGGACACGGCATGGGCTGCATATGCAAAGACCTTCATATATCGGTATCCGCACAGATCGTGATATATGTCGAATACGTCAAATAATACGCGGGAGGCGAGCATGGGCCGACAGGGAAAACAGGATTACACGCGACTGACCGAGCCGCTTGTTCGCGACAACGGCGTGTTGCGGCCCGCCTCATGGAACGAGGCCCTTGATCGCGCGGCCGAAGGCTTCCGCCGCAACCGCGAGCTTCACGGTCCGGACGCATTCGGCATGTTTTCTTGCTCCCGCGCCACCAACGAATTGAATTTCATCGCCCAGAAGTTTGCCCGGGCGGTCATCGGCACCAACAACATCGACTCCTGTAACCGAACTTGACACGCTCCTAGCGTCGCCGGTCTGGTGACGGTGTTCGGTGCAGGCGGTGGTACTTCGTCCTACCGCGAGATCGAAGATGCCGATCTGATTGTCTTCTGGGGCTCGAATGCCCGGGAAGCACATCCGATCTTCTTCCATCACGCTTTGAAGGCGATCCACAAAGGGGCCAAGGTCTACGCTGTCGATCCGCGTCGTTCCAAGACGGCGGAGTGGGCTGACTCGTGGCTTGGTCTGGACGTCGGTACCGACGTCGCGTTGGCCTACGGCGTAGGCCGCGAGATCATCCATGCCGGCTTGGTCAATCAGGCGTTTGTCGCGAATGCCACGCTGGGATTCGAAGAATACGTCGCGGCATGTGAACCGTGGACGCTGGAAGTCACCTCCCGTGAAACCGGCGTCCCCCCGGAACTGATCCGCGAACTCGCGCACGACTATGCCAAGGCGGAGCGCGCACAACTGTGCTGGACGCTCGGCATCACCGAGCATCACAACGGCACCGACAATGTGCGGGCGCTGTGCAACCTCTCGTTGCTCACCGGCCAGGTCGGCCGCTGGGGCGCGGGCCTGGTTCCCGTGCGCGGCCAGAACAATGTGCAGGGCGGCGGCGACATGGGAGCGATTCCTAGAAACCTTCCGGGTTTCCAGGACGTCGGGAACCCCGAGCATCGGGCCAAGTTCGAGCGCATATGGGGCGTGACGATGCCTCCGAAGTACGGCCTGACACTCTCGGAAATGATGGAAGCGATGGACGAGGGACACCTCACCAGCGTCTACGTCGTCGGCGAGAACCCGGTGCAGTCCGACGCCGACACCACCGCCGTGGCGAGGCGGCTGCAAAACCTCGACCACTTGGTGGTGCAGGACATCTTCCTTACCAAGACCGCGTCGTTCGCCGACGTGGTGCTCCCCTCTGCTGCGGCATGGTGCGAGAGCGACGGCACGTTCACCAACAGCGAACGGCGCGTCCAACTCGTGCGCAAGGCGCTGGAGCCCCCCGGGAGCGCGAAAGATGACATCGAGATCATCCGCCTGCTCGCTGAGCGCATGGGGTACGTCTGGCCGATACAGACCGCCGAGGAGATCTGGGACGAACTGCGTGCGGTGTCGCCGGCGCATCATGGAATGTCTTACCGGGTGCTCCAGGAGCGAGGTGGCGTGCAGTGGCCTTTCCCTGACGAGAACGGACCCGGGTCACCGTTCCTGCACGGCCGACTCTGGGAGAAGGATCCGGAGAAGCGCGGGCGCCCGGCCCCCTTCGGCATCATCGAACACAGGTTGCCGGTCGATAAGCTCAACGATGAATTTCCGTTGCGCCTGACCACTGGTCGGCGACTGACCGACTACAACACCGGCGTGCAATCGGGCGGTTTCAACTCTCCGATTCGGCTCGGCGCCTGCGTCGATATCTCTCCCGAGGATATGGTTCGGCTCGGCCTCAATGAGGGTGAGGTGGTCAGGGTGTCTTCGCGTCGCGGGACGGTCCTGGCGGCAGCCCGCCGCGATCCCGGCCTGCGCCCCGGGTTGCTTTTCATGGCCTGCAACTTTCCCGACGAAATGGATGTCAACGCCCTCACCATCGAGGCGAACGACCCAATCGCCAAAACCGCGGAATTCAAGGCGACGGCGGTGAAAGTGGAGAAGACCAACGAGGAATTGCCTCAAGAAAGCGACGCCGAGGATATCGATCGCGATAGCCACGATAAAGAACTTGCGACCGCGCACGAGGAAGGATGAGTTGTGGACCTGAAGTACTCCGACGCCGAGCCGTTCGCGGAAGAACGCGATGCAATCGATCGGCGGCTTGGTGGACCCGGTGAGGGCGGCTGGCACGGTGGCGAACGCGACGAAAAGGACCATCGGCGCGCACACACGGGCCATGCAGCACGCAACCGGCGGCATCTCGTCATGGAGGCGCTGCACGCGGTGAACGACCGTGTCGGCTGGATCAGCCCCGGCGCGCTGAACTACATCGGAAAGCGGCTCAGCGTATCGGCCGCCGACGTCTATAGCGTCGCGACGTTTTACGGGCTGTTCTCCACCAACATGCGGCCACAGCGGATCGTGCACGTCTGCACCGACATCGCCTGCATGGCACGCGGCTCCAGAGAAGTTTGTGCCAGTCTTGAGAAACGGCTGGGTCCGGCCGGTGCGATGAGCGGCTGGAAGCACAGCCCCTGTCTCGGCGTGTGCGAACGCGCCCCCGCCGCGCTGGCGGTGGAAGCCGGCGATCCGCCTCACGAGCATCTGATCGGCCCCGCCACCGTCGATGAGGTCGCCCTCGCGCTGAGCGCCGGCCCCGCGGCCCTCGAAGCCGAGATGCCGCCGATCATGGCGGTGCCGCAAGCCGGCCAGAAAGGCCTGATGCTGCTGAAGCGCGTCGGCCAGATCGATCCGGAGAGCATCGACGATTATATCGCGAGCGACGGCTATGCCGGACTGCGGCGCGCATTCGAGATGGAGCCCGCGCAGATCATCAGCGAAGTGAAAGACTCCCGGCTGATGGGGCGCGGCGGGGCCGCATTTCCCACGGGCGTCAAGTGGGAGAGTACCGCCAAACAGCCAGCGACACCGCGCTATCTTGTTTGCAATGCCGACGAAAGCGAGCCCGGCACGTTCAAGGATCGCGCCATTCTCGAGGGCGATCCATTCGCGTTGATCGAGTCGATGACCATTTCCGGTTACGCCATCGGCGCGGAGCGGGGCTATATCTACTTGCGCGGCGAATATCCGCGCGCCTACCGGATGCTGCGCAACGCCATCGAGAAGGCCCACGAAGGCGGTTTCCTCGGCTCCAATATTCTGGGCACCGGATGGAGCTTCGAACTGGAGATCCGGCGCGGCGCCGGCGCCTATATCTGCGGCGAGGAGACCGCTATCTTCAACTCGATCGAAGGCTATCGCGGCGAACCGCGCTCCAAGCCGCCATTCCCGTTCGAGGCCGGTCTCTTCGGCAAACCCACGGTCGTCAACAATGTCGAAACCCTTTGCAACATCCCGCTGATCGTACGGATGGGCGGCGCCGAGTACGCCAAGATCGGAACAGAGGGCTCCACCGGCCCCAAGATGTTCTGCGTGTCAGGTAACCTTGTCCATCCCGGCGTCTACGAGGTGTCGTTCGGCGCAACGCTGGGCGACATCCTCAAGCTGGCCGGTGGAGTACCGGACGGACGAAAGCTTCAGGCGGTGCTGCTTGGCGGCGCGGCAGGCGTATTCGTGCGCGCGGATGAACTCGATATTCCACTCACGTTCGAAGGTGTCCGCGCCAACAACGCCACGCTGGGCTCGGGCGTGGTGATGGCATTCGACGACACTGTCGACATGTCCAGCATACTGCTGCGCATCGCGCGATTTTTTCGCGACGAATCCTGCGGTCAGTGCGTGCCCTGCCGCGTCGGCACCGTACGCCAGGAGGAGGCACTGCTGCGCATCACCAACAATCGCGGCGACGCGGCAGTCAAGGAACGCAATACCGTTCTGCTGCGCGATGTCGGGCAGGCGATGAAGGACGCTTCGATCTGCGGCCTCGGTCAGGCCGCGTGGAACGCCATCGAGTCGGCGATCGACCGCCTCTATGTCCTGGAGGAGGCTCGATGAACGCGCACGATCCGGACACCGCCGGCAAGAGGAACAGGTCGGCCCCACTGGTCACGATCACCATCGACGGCGAGGAAGTGAGTGTCGCCGAGGGGAGCACCATCCTGACGGCCTGTAATGCGGCCGGAAAGGACACGCCGACGCTGTGTTATGGCGATACCCTCACCCCCAGGAATGCCTGCAGGGTCTGCATGGTCGAACTGAAAGGCTCGCGCGTCCTGGTGCCCTCCTGCTCCCGCAAGGTCTCGCCCGGCATGGAGGTCATGACCGATAGCGAACGTGTGCGTCACAGCCGCCGTCTCGTGCTGGAGTTGCTCGGCTCCTCGGTCGATCTGTCCACCACGCCTCGAATCGACGAGTGGATGGCGCGCTATGACGCCGACCCGGATCGTTACGGCGAAAGAGCCGGCGAAAGCTTGAGGCGCGACGTCCACGAACCGGGCGAGCATCACGCCGGCAATGGCAGCGTCGCGGCCACGATGTGTCAGCCGATCAAGATCGACAACGACCTTTATGTGCGTGACTACAGCAAGTGCATCCTTTGCTACAAGTGCGTGGACGCTTGCGGCACCCAGTGGCAGAACAGCTTCGCGATCCAGATCGCGGGGCGCGGGTTCGACTCGCAGATCTCCACGGAGTACGCGGCCGAGCTGCCGGAGTCCGCGTGCGTGTTCTGCGGCAATTGCGTGGAAGTGTGTCCGACCGGAGCGCTGTCATTCAAGTCCGAATACGACATGCGCAGCGAGGGTACCTGGGACGAGTCACAGCAGACCCAGACCACCACGGTGTGCACGTACTGCGGGGTCGGCTGCAACGTGAACCTGCACGTCCAGGACAACAAGATCGTCAAGGTGACGTCACCCCACGATCACAACGTCAGCCACGGCAACCTGTGCATCAAGGGCAGATTCGGCTTCACGCACGTCCAGAATCACAAAAAGAAGAGCGACGACTAATCGCGCCTCGCTTGTTGTCCGGTCCCGACACCTGCGCGCTCGACCCGGCCGACCTCGCGATGCTCGTCGTCGACGCGGCGCGTCAAACCGTGTCCATCCATGTATTCCAGCAGCGGGATCGCGACCCGGCGGCTGGTCTTCAGAGCCTGCCGCGCCTGACTGGTGGTGAAGGGTTGCGGCAGTTGCGCGAGGACTCTTGCTGCGAGCTCCGGCGCGGACGGCAGCAGCACCACGCCTCCTTGAAGACGCAACACCCGACGGGCGCGCTCGGCGGCAGCCAGCTCGCGTAACCCGAGACCGAGGGCGGCCAGATCGCCGGCCAACGGCGCAAGGAAGGGATTCGCGAGCAGCCGCGCTTCGAGCGTTGCCACCCCCTCTTCCGCACGGCCAAGGTCGACACGAACGCGCGGCAGACGGATATGGCCATCATGCTGTTCGAGCCCGGCATCCGTCACAAGTCGATCGATGAAGGGCGCCGCGGATGCGCCAAGAGCGTCGCGCACCGCGCCTTGAGAGACGCCGGGCGTCAACTGATCTCGTTCGGCGTCAAGCTCCACCAGTGTTCGCAACTGTCCTTCCCATTGGCGATACGCGGGAAGATGCACCCACCAGCCACTCAGCTCACGCACCTCAGGCGGCGGTGTCGTATCCGTCCCCACCAGACCGATTTGACGTAGATACCTCACCTGCACGGCGCGGCGATCGACGACTTTCGCAAGCACATCACCTTCGAGCGGCATGGCCGCCAGCTCCATCCCTCGTCGCTCAGCAGCGCCCCGGCGTGCCAGTTGCTGCGGATCCGGGTCGAGCACACGGACACCGCCGAGCACAAGATGATGCGCCGGGTCGCGGAGCAGCAGCCGATCGCCGACGATCAGCGGTAGCGGCCAGTCGAGCGTGATACGAGCGTGCCTGGCATCGAAAGCACGCAGCCGTGCCGGTACAGCCGCCGTTCCGACGTGCACGGTGACTTGTGCGGGCACTCCGTTAAGAGCGGCACCGCCGATGCGGCGCACATCGACAGTCGCAGTCATCAACCAGACGTCGGGTGCGACCAGTGCCTGACCGCGACGAACATCCTTCGCGGACACACCGCGCAAATTGATCGCGGCCCGGTTCACGGGATGGAGCGTATCGCTATGCGCATCCCGTGATTCCAGCGCGCGGACAACGACCTCGCGCGGCTCTCGCCCGTCGCCAACCACCATGAGCCGATCCCCCCGTGTCAGCGTTCCGGAGGCGAGAGTACCGGTTGCCACCGTGCCCGCCCCCGCAACAGCGAACGAGCGGTCGACCCACAACCGGAGCCGCCCGGCGGCGTCGGGCGAAGGCATGCCATCCAGCACGCCGTCGAGAGCCTGTCTGAACTGGTCCAATCCGGTACCCTGCACGGCCGATACGGCGACCGCCGGCGCGTTATGCAGGCCGGTATCGGCGAATTCGCGGCGTGCACGCTCGATGGTCGCCACCACGAGCTCCGGCGCCCGATCCGCCTTGGTCACCACGATCAAACCGTGGCGGATGCCGAGCGCGGCGATGGCGTCGCGGTGGTCGGAGGATTGCGCCGACCATCCTTCGTCGGCGGCCACCACAAAGCATACCACCGGCACCGCCGCCAGGCCGGCCAGCGCATTGCGGATGAAACGCCCATGTCCGGGCACATCCACGAAAGCAACCTCACGGCCGGAAGGCAGAGTCGTCCAGACGAACCCGAGGTCGATGGTGAGACCACGCCGCCGCTCTTCCGCCCAGCGATCAGGCTCCATCCCTGTCAGCGCGCGGACCAAGGTGCTCTTGCCATGATCAACGTGACCGGCGGTGGCGACGACGTGCGTTGTCATCCCATGCCCAATCCGGACGAAACAGGATTTGGCGGAAAGGAATGGGAGCCGACCCCACCAAGAACCATCTCGCAGCCATTCCCGGATTTGAAGTCCGAACGAGCCACCTGGAACGACACTCTTTCATCGCCTTCAATCACCGCGAACCTCCCCGGCCCGGGGGTCGTCAGACCGTCTCCCGAACAAGTCAAACCGGTCTATGCCGATGCGATGAGAATCACCGTGATCAACCGCGCCCCCATGGCGATCGACGAATTCGGGAATCTGTATCGCAACCACGCTGCTGCCGAGGCAGTCAGGTAACCCCGCCATGCCCGGCGGGCCGGGAATAACTGACACGGACTCGGGAACGCGAGAAAAGGCGACGGCGGGATACTGCGGAGGGGCAAGCGGATCAAGTGCAGCCGGATCGACGCTGGATATAATGGACCTTCACGAACCTCACGGGTCACGCGACTTCATCGAAGCGGAGCTGGACAATGCTCAGCACCATATTCGCTTGAATCGGCACTTTCAACACGGGAGCGCCTTTACCGCGACCCTCCGGACCCAGTACCAACTGCAGGTGTTTCCCACACCGAGCGCGTCTGTCTGCACGCATCACTCCCCGTAAAGGTCGCCGCGGCCACACGCCGATCCGGATTGATGTCACGTCGCGAAGGTGTTCCAACCCGAACATGGGGGTGCAGTTCATATTCTCACCCATGCCGCGAATTCGATCTGCGGCATCTATGAACCTGACTGAGACTGATGATCAGACCTCGTCCGGGTAGCAACCAGGTAATGGATCCGTATCAGGAGTTGGCTACCAAGAACGCGGCGTGACATCACACGGAAATGGCACTCATCAATTCTTGTCGCGCGTTCGCTTCGTTCGTCTGTCCCGCCAAAATGACGGCACCCCGTTCAATGGCATAAAATCGATCCGATACCGCAAGTGCGCTAGAGAGATTCTGCTCCACCAGCAACACGATCATGCCAGCCGTTTTCATTTCGGAGATGATGGCGAAGATATCAGCAACGATCATCGGCGCGAGTCCTTCGCTGGGCTCATCGATCAATACGAGCCGCGGCGCACCGATCATCACCCGCGCCATCGCCAGCATCTGCTGCTCGCCGCCGGAAAGGGTCGTTCCAGTTTGGCGCCGCCGTTCGGCGAGGCGTGGAAAACGATCGTAGATGCCCTGTACGGCAGCGCGGTCACCGGCACGCGACCGGTCGAGCCGCTGCATCAGGCCGAGCCTGAGATTTTCTTCCACCGAAAGCCCCGGGAAAATCCGCCGATCCTCCGGCACGAAGCCGACACCATGACGGCAGATGCGATCCGGCGACAAGTCGTTGAAGGACTGACCGTCAAGCGCGATCGCGCCGCCACTCGGCTGCACCCAACCGGCCACCGCCTTCATCAATGTGGTCTTGCCGACACCGTTGCGGCCGAAGACCCCGACCACCTCACCCGGCCTCGCTTCGAGCGAAATGCCCTGGATCACGTGAGACAAGCCATAATGAACGTGAAGATTCTCAATCTTCAGCATGACCCGTCTCCGAAGTACGCTGTCTTGACCGCCGGATTTGCCCGCACTTCAGCCGGTGTTCCTTCCGCCAGCATACGTCCTTGATGCATCACGACGATGTGGTCGGAAATATCCATCACCAGGCCAATGTCGTGCTCGATCAGGAGGATTGTAACGTCGCGCGACAGTTCGCGTATCAGTCGGGCGGTATCGGCTGTATCGCCGTGGCTCATTCCCTGGGTCGGCTCGTCGAGCAGCAATACCGAGGGCCTTGCCGCCAGTGCGACTGCAATCTCAAGTCTCCGCTGCTCGCCATGTGACAGCGCTCCGGCCAGTTCGCCGAGTTTAGCGCCCAGATCAAAGCGCTCCACCAATTCGCTTACGCGTCGCAACGAGACCTCGCCGCGACCGATGCGTCGCAGCATCTGGCCCGCCGTTTCGAGCCGCTGCGCGGCAAGCTGCAAGTTTTCGAAGACAGTCAGTTCAAAAAACAGGTTGGTGATCTGGAACGAGCGGCCTAGCCCGGCGCGTTGCATCAAATGCGGCGGCGCGCCGGTGCGATCGACACCATCGAGCGTCACGCGCCCGGACTGCGGCCGGATCAGACCGCTGATGAGATTGAAGAGCGTCGACTTCCCCGCGCCGTTGGGGCCGATCACGGTGGTGATCGCCTTTGGCTGCGCCATGAATGAAACGCCATCGACGGCACGGATGCCGCCAAACGCGACGCCGAGCCTTTCCACCTGAAGCGCAGGAATCATCGCGCACCTCCACCAAGAAGCCGCGCGATCCGAGGACGAACGAGTCCCATCAGTCCTTTCGGCAGGAAAATCACAACCGCCATGAACAGAACCCCGATCACGATCAGATGATGCTCGGTCATGGTGCCGATCACGGATTTCAACACTGTGAGAATCACACTCCCGTACAGAGCACCCGCCAGCGTGCCGACACCGCCAATAACGACGGTGATCACCGCGTTGCCGGAGGTCGCGAAGAACATCAATTCGGGAGAGACGAAGCCGCGCAGCATCGGATAGAGCGCGCCGGATAGTGCGGCGATCACAGCGGCAAAGACATAAATCAAAAGCCGTGCGCGATGCGTCGAATAGCCGAGGAACGGAACGCGATGTTCATTGGCGCGGAGCGCGCCGAGAACGCGGCCAAACGAGGTATCCAGCAGATAGGCCGCAGCGACGTAGAGCAACACCACGAAGGCCAGCGTAAACAGGAAAAACGCAACCGGCGCATTTGACATCACAGTCATCAGACCCAAATTGATCGGAACGATCGGAATTCCGATCAGGCCATCGGAAGCGCCAAGCGAGCGGGTGTTGTAGACCGCCTTCGCGGCCACCTGCGCGAGGCCGAAGGTGACCAGCGCAAAATAGACTCCGCGGACCCTGTTGGCGATCAGCCCGGTAAAGAAGCCGAACACCAATGTCGAGACCAGCACCGCGCCCATCGCGGCCCAGAACGACGACGTTTCTTTCAGCACCAGCGCCGAGACGTAAGCGCCGAAACCGAAGTAAAGCGCGTGGCCAAGCGACAACAGTCCCGTGTACCCGAGCAGAATATCCACCGATAGCGCGAAACCGCCGAGTATCAAGGCTTCCGTCGCGAGGCGCATGAAGAATGTGTCGTTAAGCGCCGCGCCCGCAGCGGCGAACCCTAGCGCGGCAACAACAAGAACGGCGACCAGCAAATGACTCGCGCGCATTGCGAGACCGGAGCGGTCAAACGCGAGAAAAGCGGATGTATCCTTCGGCGGGGGATTAAGCATGACCGATCCGACCGAACAGACCCTGCGGGCGAAGGACAAGAACGAGAACCATGATGCTAAACACGATGGGGTCGCTACACACCGGCGATACAACAAGACTTGAAAGCACCTGCACTTGCGTCAATGCGAGGCCAGCGATCACGGTGCCAATGATGGATCCCATGCCGCCGACGATCACCACGGTGAAGGCCATGAAGATGAAATCACGCCCCATGGTCGGGAATACCGAGAACACGGGTGCGAGCAGCACACCCGCGAGCCCGGCCAGCGCGATGCCGAACGCGAACGTCCCGGCATAGACCCGGCTGACCGGCACGCCGAGCGAGGCCGCCATATTGCGGTCGAAAGCGGCGGCGCGCACCATCGCCCCAAGCGCGGTGCGGTTCACGACCAGCGCTACTGCGAGGATGATCGCGAAGCCGAAGATAATGAGAAAGAGTCTGTAGTTCGGCATGATGATGCCGAACACATCGAACGCTCCCGGTATCGGCGTCGGCGGCCGTTGCGTATTGGGGCCGAAGATCACCTTCAGCACCTCTTCCAGCACCAGACCGAGACCGAAGGTAAGCAACAGCGTCGTGACATGGCGATCGGGCTTGTTGAATACGCGCTGGATGAGCCCGCTCTCCACCACATAGCCGAGTGGAACCATGACGAGCGGAACGATCACAATCAGGAGCCAAAAACTGACGCCTGCCGCGCCCAGCGCCAGCGCCAGGTAAGCCCCGATGGCGTAAAACTCTCCATGCGACATGTTGATAACGTCGAGCAGGCCAAAGATGATGGTCAGCCCAAGCGCCACCAGCACAACGGCGACACCGAGCGACAGACCGGTGATCATCTGCGGTGCAAGGACAAACTGTATGAATTCAAGAATGGATGTCATTGGCGCCTCGCCGTGCTTCCTTCGCCATCATGGCTGGCCCGCAAGCTGCAGTGAGTTCAGGTGTATCCGACAGTTGCCGATCGCGCGGAGATGTCGCGCGATCGACCTTCGAATGCGCTTCGCGGCTATGTGATAGCCGCGGCTCAGAACCGCTTGCACTCGTCCGCGCCAATCGCCTCAGCGCCGCCGACTTCGCCCGCGATGTTGAATTTTCCGCCGTTGACACGCACGACATACATGGGCTGGATCGCCTGATGGTCGCCCGCGCGCATGATCTTTTCACCTTGCGGCGTCGCCCACTTCAAGTCAGCCATGGCTGCACGAACCTTGTCGGTCGCCGTAGACTGCGCCTTCTCGACTGCAGCCTTGTAGAAATAGATCAGACCATAACTGTCGGCGCCGTAAAGATCCGGATCGGCTTTGTAGGCCGCGTTGAAATCCACGACGAACTTCTTGTTCGCCGCGTTGTCGATCTGAGTCGAGTAGCCGACACCGGTTGTAAAGCCGTTAGCAGCCGCGCCGATCGCATTGATGTTCTGGGACGTTACCGTGCCCGACGCGCCGACTACCAACAGATTGCCGAGCAGGCCAAAGTCCTGCATCTGAGTCAGCAGTCGCACCGTGTCATTGCCGGCAACCGAGGTGTACAGAACTTCCGGTCTCGCCTGCCGTAGCTGGCCGAAGTATTGGGTATAGTCCTTACTATCAAGCGGCGCGAAAACTTCACCGACCGATGTTGCGCCGAGCCCCTCGATGGTTCGTTTGAAGGTCGCGACGGTGGAGCGGCCCATCTCATAGTCGGGGCCGAGGAAATACACCTTGGCTTTCGGCTTCTGTTTGGCGACCCATGCCGCAAGCGCGGCTGATTGTTGCCCGGCGCGGGCATTGACGCGGAAGACGTTGGGAGAGCACTTGTCGCCAGTGATGGAGTCGGCGAACGACACCGTGGTGGCGATCAGCTTTCCGGCCCGCTCGGCCGTCTGCCCGACAGCCAATGTCGAGCCGGAATTCACGGTGCCGGTGAGAAAATCGACCTTCTCCGATTCGAACAGCTTCTCGGCCTTTTGCACCGCGACTGAAGGATTTGCCTCCTCGTCCTCAAACAAAAGCTGGATCCGGCGACCCATGATCCCGCCGCTTGCGTTGACTTCCCTGGTGGCGAGCTCCAGACCCCAGCGCACCTGCTGACCGATCGGTGAGTACGTCCCCGACAGCGGCGTTACCACGCCGATCTTGATCGGGTCGGCGGCGAGAACCGGGGCTGACAAAATCGTGGTGGCGAGTAGAACGGTACAGAGCTTGCTGAGCTTGGACATCGTTTATCTCCCTTGGAATATGGTTGATCGTTGTTTTGATCTTGATGGTGATACGGCAGGGCCGGTTGAATCCGGCATTTTCCTGCTTTGTCGTCCCTGCCGTATGTCGTCGTCACTGACCCACACGCGATGCGCGCTCAGCGTCCTTGGAAGTTTGGCGGACGCTTGGCGTTGAAGGCTTCCACTCCTTCGCGGAAATCATCGGACTGACGCAGTCGGCTGTAGCAATGCCCCTCAAGCTCGATTGCGATCGACAACGTCGAATCCTCCGTGTCGTTGAGCAGCTTCTTGGCGGTGCGCTGAGCCAGTGGCGAAAATGTACGCAACTCATCGACCAGTGCGTCAGTGGCTTTCTCGAGCTCCCCGTCAGGGACGCAATCAGTGACGATCCCCCACTCCAGCGCCTTACGTGCAGGAATTCGTTTCGAGCGCATCACGATGTCCTTGGTGCGAGTGATGCCGATCATTTTCTGCAGTCGCGCCGAGCCTCCGGAGCCGGGGATCTGCCCGAGCTTCTGTTCCGGCAACGCATAGAACGCGGTTTCCGATGCGAGCCGGAAATCGCACGCCAGGGACAGCTCAAATCCGACGCCAAAGCAGTATCCGCGATTGGCGACGATGACCGGCTTGGCGCAGCGCGCCGGCGAAGCGATGTTCCAGGCCAGCTTCGAAACGTGTTCGGGCGAGGCTTCCATGAAGCCGCCGATGTTTCCTCCGCTCGAAAAGTGCTGGCCGATAGCGCGAACAACAATGACGCGCACGCGCCTATCTTCGTCGAGCGCCTCGAAGGTAAGACGTAGCTGGTCGCGCTGTCCCATCGAAACGATATTGTAAGACGGCCGGTCGAGAACGATGTCAGCACGCTCATGCGCCTCGTCAATCTCGACATGAAATCCGTCTAGCTTGGCGAGTCGTGGATCGGTGAACTGATAAGCGATAGCCATTCCGTTTTCCTGTCAATGAAGGTTAAGATTGTCCGGCGGAAGATTCCCGCTCCTCGGTGTAGTCTCCGGCCACGAGCTGTCGCCGCAGAAGTTTTCCGACTGGTGATTTCGGCACATCCTCGACGAAGACGAAGCGCCGCGGCCGCTTGAAGTTGGCGAGGCCAGAGGTCCGGCAAAACCGGTCGAGTTCTTCGGGTTCGACGGGTGCGCTGCGTTTGATGAAGGCAGCGACGATCTTGCCCCAACGCTCGTCAGGCAATCCGACCACCGCCACTTCCAGCACCGCAGGATGCAGCGACAGGCAGCTCTCGATTTCCACGGGCGAGACGTTCTCGCCTCCGGTCACGATCATGTCGTCGACCCGGCCAGTGACAAACAGATCGCCATCCGAATCCACTACACCGGTATCACCAGTGAAATACCATTGGTCGCGAAGCGCCTTCGCCGTCGCTTCCGGCCGCCGCCAGTAACCCTCGAACGCTTCGTCGCTGGACGCGAGCGCAACGATCTCGCCTTCTTCTCCAGCCTCGGCAAATTCGGTTGTGCTTGCCGCGTTGAGCTTCACCACGCGCACCCGCTGGTTGATGCCAGATCGTCCCGCCGATCCCGGCTTCAGCTCGGCCTTCTGATCGATGGTGAAAGTGTAGATTTCGGAACTGCCATAGTGATTGACAAACAATTCCGGGCGAAACGCCTTGCTCAACTTTTGCAACAGACCGTCCGGCATTGGTGCGCCGGCAAAACCGAGTTTGCGCACGCTGCTCACATCGGTAGCCGCAAACGCTTCGGAATACACCAGTTCGTGATACAGCGTCGGCACGAGATAGAGGTTGCTGATGCGCTCGCGCGCGATGAGGTCGAGCGCGCGCGCGGTGTCATAGCGCGGGAGGCACACGAACAGCCCGCCGATCAGGGACATCGATAGTAGCGAACGCACGCCCATGGTGTGATAAAGCGGCATCACACCCAGGGTGCGCTCGCCGTTGCCGTACATATTCTGTGCAACATGAGCGACTGCGGCGTGGCGCTCTGCGCGATGCCGGCGAGGAACACCCTTCGGACGCGATGTGGTACCTGAGGTATAAAGCATCACCGACCAATCGTCGGACGAAGCGTGCGGCTCGGCGTCATAGCCTGTTGCCGCGCTCATATCCGCAAAAGCCAGCGCTCCTACATCCGCGAAATCGAGCGCGATGCGACATATCTGCGCGGAGCGCTTCGACTGCGCGACGGCCGGCGCTGAAATGTCCTGATAGACGACGGCCCGCGCGTCGGAATTCTCGAGATAGAAATCAATCTCATCGGCTTTCGCGCGCCAGTTGATCGGCGTGATGATGATCCCAGCGAATTGGCAAGCCCAATGCAGGGTTGCGGCCTCCCAGCGGTTCTGCAAAACCGTTATGAGATGATCGCCAGCGCGAAGCCCCGCCGCATCGAGCGCCGCGACCAGCGCCGATATCCGCCCATACCATTGCCGATAAGTCAGCCGGACCTCGCGATCGACGATGGCCAACGCATTCGGGTCGCGTTCGACGCTGGCGATGAAACTCGTGCCGAGATCAAACATGGGTGTGGTCTTCTTGTTGTGTCGAGGAAGCGAGGATCGCAGCCGCTTCCAGGGCCGCGCGAATGATCGGCGTGTAGCCGGTGCAGCGGCACAGATGCCCGCTGAGCAACTCGCGAAGCTGTTCTTCGGTCGGATTCGGATTTGTGCGCAGATAGTTGTCGAGCGACATCAGGATGCCGGGCGTACAAAAGCCGCATTGCAAGCCATGGTGGCGGCGAAATGCGGCCTGCAAGATCGAAAGACGGCCCTGCTCAGGCGCCAGACCTTCGACGGTGCGAACGTCGCAACCGTCAATCTGCACCGCGAGCGTCAGGCACGCGCGGGTGAGCATTCCATCCACAAGAACGGTGCAAGCGCCGCAAATTCCGTGCTCGCATCCGACATGTGTGCCGGTTGCACCAAGTTCGTGCCGCAAAAAGTCTGCCAGTTGCATCCGCGACTCGGCGAAGCCTTCAACGAAGCAGCCATTGAGACGGAAACGAACCGCATGGCGCTGGGTTGCGGTCAGGCGCGGCATCGGCGCGCCTCCATGATAACCCCGCGGCCGATCTGGCGCACCAGATCGCGGCGATAGCGTGCGGTCGCGTGAATGTCGTCCCGCGCGTCAAGTTCATAAGCGAAAGCATTTAGTGCGTCGTCCAGCGCACTCCCATCGAGAGCCGGCCAGTCACGGAGTTCCGGCTTGTCGGCGACACCGGCGACGGCGAGCCGAACGCCGTTTGCGCTGGCGATGGCCGCGCAAGCGGCGATGGCGAAATCACCATGACGACGCGCGACTTCGCGAAAGCTGTAACCGGTCCCGGTACACACCGGAAACGACACCGCCTCGATCATCTCGTCGTCCTGACGCGCGGTGCTCATCATGCCGGTGATGTAGTCAGCGGCCGCGACTACGCGCTGTCGCCGCGCGCTGCGTAAATGCACGTTGCCATCGAGCGCAATCAGACAAAGCGGCGTCTCGGCGCTGGGGTCGGCGTGAGCTACCGAGCCGCAGATCGTACCGCGACTCCGAGTCTGCGCATGGCCAGTCCACGGTAACGCCAGCGCAACCAGCGGCAGCTTCGTCGCAAGCTCGCTCCAAGCCAGAAGCTCCGCTTGCCGCACGCCGGCTCCGACGACGACACGCCCGCGCTCCTCGCCGATGCGGTCGAGACTGCCGATCCGCATGATATCGACGAGCACCTTCGGCCGCGCCAGCCGCATGTTAAGCATCGCCATCAGCGACTGGCCGCCGGCGATAACACGGGCGTCGCCGCCCTCCGCAGCCAACACCGCCAGCGCCTCATCAAGCGTCTCTGCCTGCAGGTAGTCAAATGGCGCCGGCTTCATCTCCGACCTCCGAACAGTGCGCTCAGCCGCGTCCACAAGCTCGAGGACGCATTGTTCGCGACTCCGCCGCCGCCAGCGCGATGCGCCAGCGCGCTGAAAAACTGGCCGATGATGACGCGCGTGGCGCCATCAAGCAGACGGCCGCCGATGCTGGCGACTTTGCCGCCGATCTCGGCGTCGTACTTGTAGGTCAGCGTCGTTCCGCCACCTTCGCGCGGAACAAGCGTGATGCGGCCTTCGCCCGCGCCATGGCCGAGTGCGCCATCGGCGGAGCCCGACAACGTCACCGCGTGCGGCGGATCGAGATTCGAGAGTTTCACCTCGGCGCGATACTTGCCCTTCACCGGCCCGATTCCGAGTGTCACATCCGCGCGGAAATGCGTGTCCGATATCTTCTCCACACCGTGGCAGCCGGGGATTACCGCCTGCAGCGTGCCGGGATCGAGCAGCATCTCCCACACCGCCTGCGGTGAGGCACCAACCTCGGCGCTGCCATCCCCTTGGAGACCGCGATCACCAGACTTGCGACTGTGCCGGCGCGTCTTCGTGCCTGTCGGCGCGGCAGGCTCGTCGCCCGCGATCATCGCGCGCACGCGCGCTGGCACCAGCGGCAACAGGATATTCTTCTGCCCCAGCGCATCGGCGACCGCATTCGCGATGCACACCGGCGTCGACATGCAATTGCCCTCGCCAACCCCCTTCGCGCCAAGCGGCGTGAAGGGGGATGGCGTTTCCATATGCAGGATTACCGGTTCGGGAATTTCCGTCGCGGTCGGGACCAGGTAATCGGCGAACGTGCCCGCAAGGAAACTGCCATCCGGCGCGTAAGCGAATTCCTCTAGCAACGCTGCGCCAAAGCCCTGACCGAAGCCGCCGCGAATCTGGCCGTCCACCATGCCCGGATGCAGGATGGTGCCGCAGTCATGCGTGGTGACGTAACGATCGATCTGCACCTCCCCGGTGACGCGATCGATCTCGACGCCGCAATAGTCGAAGATGAAGCCGTGGCAGAGCGACGAATTGATGCGGTCGGCATCGTCGGGCGCTGCCAGTTCCGGCGGCGTCCAGAATGCCGTTTCACGAATGGTGTGACCGACATCGTCGGGCAACGAGCCCGGCGACCAGTGGCTCAGCGCAGCAATCCGTGCAAACGGCATCGCATTGTCGGGGTTGCTCCGCGAATGGACCTTGCCGCCACCGAACGCCAGGTCGTCAACCGCGACATTGAGCTGGCTCGCGGCGATCCGCTTCAATCGCACCGCGATCCGATCCGCAGCGATTTTCACCGTGCCGGCGACGGCGGCGGCGAACCGGCTGGAATAATTGCCGGATGCGATCGACCATGCATCCTTCGCGGTGTCGACTTCGGTGTTGACGCGCACATCCTGGGGCGCCACGCCGAAAATGTCGGCGATCACCTGCGCGACCACCGTGCGGTGTCCCTGCCCCTGCGGCACCGACGAGATATGAACCGACACCGCACCGACCGGATCGATCGACACGGTTGCGGTCGCCTGCGCGCCGTTCTTCGGTCCAGCCTTGCGGCGCTCCTCCGGGGTCAGCACCGTCGAGAGGTACCCCATGTTGGAGACGCTAGGCTCAACAATGGCGGCATAGCCGATGCCGTAAATGCGGCCTTCAGCGCGCGCCGCCGCGCGGCGCGCCTTCAGTTCGTCGAGCCCGCCGCTCGACGCGCCGAGTTCAAGCGCCCTGACATAGTCGCCGGAGTCCAGCAGCGCGCCAGGAGCGGTGCGGTAAGGAAACGCATCGCTTGGGACCAGGTTGCGCCGGATCACCTCAAGCGGATCAAGATCGAGTTCGACTGCGATGCGCTGCATCAGCCGCTCAAGTGCGAAATAGACCTGCGGTCCCCCGAAGCCGCGATTTAAGCCTGTCGGCGTCTTGTTGGTCACGACGACGCGGTCGCGCACACGCATATGGCGAATGTCGTAGGCGCCCGTGAGATTGCCGTGCATGCGATAGAGCGTTGCCGGTTCCGGCGCACGCAGATGCGCGCCGCAATCCTCCACTTGGTCCCAATCCAGCGCCAGCACCTTGCCGGTCGCATCCACCGCGGCGGCCAGCGTCGTTGCACGGTTGGTTGCCGAATTCGACGCGCACAAGTGCTCAAGCCGATCTTCGATCCATTTCACCGGCCGTCCTGCCACACGCGCCGCGGCGGCTATCAGCACAATGTACGGAAACACACCTTGCTTGACTCCGAAGCTGCCGCCGGAATCCGGCGGCGTTCGTAACCGGACGCGGTTGCCGGGCAGTTTTAACGCCCGCGAGATCACCGCGTGGATACTGAAAGGCCCCTGGAAATTGGCAAGAATGTCGTAGGCGCCATCGCCAGTATTATACTCTGCAATCACACCGTAGGTTTCGATCGGCGTGCAGGAATTGCGCGGGTAAACGACATCGACGGCGATGCGATGCGTGGCCGAGGCAAACGCATCGTCGGGATTGCCGTAACTGAAGCGGCGATCACTGGCGACATTGTTGGGAAAGCCGTCGTGAACCAATGGCGCGCCGGACACAATCGCCGCCAGTGGATCGACCACCGACGCGCGCGGCCTATAGCGCGCATCGATCAGATCAAGTGCATCTTCAGCCTTGTAACGATCTGTCGCGACCACCACCGCGACGGGCTCACCGACGTAGCGAACGCGATCCATTGCAATCGGCCAGCACTCGACCGGCGCTTTAACGCCGACCACCAAACTCGCCGTCAGGGCCTTGACGTCGGCGCCCACCAGCACTGCTGCAACGCCAGGGGCGGCTTTGGCCGCGATCGTATCGATGGAAAGGATATCGGCATGAGCGTGTGGCGAACGCAGGATCGCGGCATACAGCGTGCCGGGACGAACGCCGAGATCGTCAATGAAGCGGCCGTTGCCTGACAACAACGCCGCATCCTCGACCCGTTCCATCGAACGGCCAATCCACGTGCCATGCGGTACCGTGGAGGATGAGGAGATGGCGGCTGTATGGCCCATATGGCGCTGCCTCGCGGTCGCGCGCCTTCATGGCTCGCTTGCAGCACGTTCTGGGAAATCGATCGGAGAGTGGCCATACCGCGCACTCTCACAACTTACCAATGCGTCCTATTCGCTATGTTGCGACGCGGCGAAATTCTCAGTTCGCAAGCCGCGATACCGCGCGAAACTCACTCGGTGAAACGCCAGTATGGTTGCGGAAAAACCGCGTGAAATGGGCCGGAATATCAAATCCGACCCGTGCGCCGACTTCGGCAAGGCGGGTATCGCCCGTCACTACTGCTTTGATAGCGTGCTCAAGTCGCACCACGTTGTGGAACACTCGCGGCGGCACACCAACCGAAGATTCGAACAATCGAAAGAAATGCGAACGCGACAAACCAGCTTCGCGCGCAAGCCGACCGATATCGATATTTGCAGTGGCATCGGCACGAATGCTTTCGGCGACACGCCGAATCCGCCAGTCGAGCCGCGTTACGCCGCTCATTTCCCGGATAGAGGGACCGTTACGCCATTCCGTAAATTGTTCGATCACCGCGATCATCAAGTCTGACAGCAGCTTCTCCTGATCACCCCGACTATCGGGATGGGCCATCATCACAACCGCCAGATCGTGCGCCAAAGCGCGAATGCGTGGCGAAATCTCCCCGCAAGGTTGCGCGAAGAAACCCGGTGCACCGCTCGCCGCCCACGAGGAGCGAAAAACCTGTAGCCAGTGTGGCTCGATATACAGCGCCAGGATCAGCGTGCGGGGTCTCGACGGATCGTGGATGTAGGCGTGCGGCCGCCAGCCATCGACAAAGACGGCCGTGGTATCCGTCAGCGGGACGACCCGGTCGCCTACGATGAAATGGGTATCTCCACCCTCAACCTTGAGGAGGACATGGCAATGCGGATGCGCATGGCGGACCAGCGACGCGTCCATATCGAGCAGCGCGACCCGCCCGAACGCACCATGAGCGATCCGTAGCGCGGTTGACATTGACATCTCCCGGAGACGGGCGGCCGTGCGCACGGCAACCGCCATCAATGTTTCCAGCTATCACAACGGCGGAGGCGGCGTCCAGTTCGGAGGTTACCCGCCGTTCGGGCGCATCCTCGGCTCGGCCGCAAAGGCTAGCAGACCGCGCCCACGAATTCCGCGTTAAAGTCTGGACTCCTGCCCCAGAACAACCAGACGCTCCAACGCTGGTACGAGAAAGATCATCCTCGCATGACTAAGCGGACGGCCGGTATGGTGGGTATCGCCGATGCAGCGAAACGGCGACAATGCGACGCACCTTCGCTAACAATGAAATTCCTGACGTCGCCGATTTCATCAGTCTGATAGCGCCCGCGTCAAACCATTCCTTTCAGCTACGTCGTTGCAACAGCACGCCGCTATTTCTGTGATGTCCGGGTCGAGGGCGACCACGGCGTATTCGATATGCATCGAATACAGCACAAGCCATTCAAAGCGATTCAGTTGTCACGGTGCTGATCGCATCCACTGACTTTCAATCGCGCGCCAAGACTCTACAAATTTATTGCGGCATCACATCCCGGACGAGCATCGCGTCTACTCCGAATGGCGGCCGCACCGCTGAGCAGATTGTATCGGGCGCGTTCGGACGACCACTGACCTGAATGCCTTTTAAAGGCGAAGGGCGTAAGTCATCTTTTAAACTGAGATGCGGGGTTCGAGTGCAGCGCAGCGGCGC
>CAUJJN010000196.1 GCA_963204905.1 Pseudomonadota bacterium | reverse complement strand
GACCGCTCGCGAGACCTTCCGACGCCTGATAGGCCAGCACACGCGTCAGGCCGCCGCCCTGCTCGGCATGATAAATCGCGGCGTCGGCGCTGTTGGTGGTGAAGTGCGGCGCGCAGGCGATACGAATTTCCTTGCCGTCCTCGACAAAGCGCCAGTCCGGGGCGGCGCTCAGCGCACCGAAATGCACCACGCGATGCACCGCTATTTCCGACGGATGCTGAGGCTCGCCATGCGCCGCCAGATAATCCGGCGACGCCACCACCATGCGCTGCATGTCGCCAACCGCGCGCGCCACGAGACTCGAGTCCGGCAGATGGCCGATGCGCACCGCGATATCGACGCCCTCCTCCACCAGATTGACCATGCGATCCGACAAGCGGAGGTCGCCCGCGACCTCGGGATAGCGTTTCAGATATGTCGACATCAGCGGCGTGACATGACGGCGGCCGAAGCCGAGCGGCGCCGACACCACGAGACGCCCGGTGGGTTGCGTCCGCTCCGCCCGCACCGCGCCTTCCGCTTCCTCGACATCGGCGAGAATGCGCCGCGCTCGTTCGAGAAACCTTTCGCCGGCATCAGTGAGCATCACCGAGCGGGTTGTCCGCTGCAACAATCGCGCGCCGACCCGCTCCTCGAGCGCGGCCACCATGCGGGTCACCGCCGACGCCGACAGTCCCAGCTTGCGCGCCGCCGGGGCGAACCCCTTGTGGTCCGCCACTGAAACGAAGGCCTGCATGGTTTCGATGCGGTCCATGGCATTATTTCTGATATTGCAACAATGTCGTGTCAACCGCGCCAATTGCTTTAGGCGGGATCACGAACCACATTCGCGACATCACGCAAGCCGGATATGCTCCCGGAGACGACGATGTCCACGCTCCATGCTTCCCCCAGCGACGTAGCTTTCAGCTCTGCGGTCAAGGCAATCCAGACGCAGCGCGGATCACGCGCCGACTACGCGGGGCCGGAGGCTGACGCCGTCTGGCGCACCGAGATCGACGACAATCTGGCCGCATTCCTCGCGGCGCAGACCAGCATCTTTCTTGCCACCGCCAGCGCCGACGGCCAGCCGACGATCCAGCATCGCGGCGGCCCGCCCGGTTTTCTCCATGTGCTCGACAAGACCACGATCGCCTTCGCCAACTTCGCCGGCAACCGGCAATTCATCACTTTGGGGAATCTGTCGGAAAATCCGAAGGCGCACATCTTCCTGCTGGACTACGTGCATCGCCAGCGCGTCAAGATCTGGGGCGAGGCGCGCGCGATCGAAGACGATCGGGCCTTGCTGGAAGCCTTGATGCCGCGCGGTTATCGCGCGCGGCCTGAACAGGTGATCCTGTTCAAGGTGACGGCATGGAACACCAACTGCCGCCAGCACATCCCGCAAAAATTCGACGCCGCCGACGTCAAGGCCGCGCTGGAATTGCGCGAGACGCGGATCGCCGAACTGGAGGCCGAAGTGGCGGCGCTGAAGGGGACGTCGTTGCCGGCGGCGTAACCTCGGCACTCAGTCATATAGATTCGTGTTTCGACAAAAACACACAACATAATCAGACGTCATTGCCGGGCTTGACCCGCCTGCGGGGCCGTAGCCCCTTCGGCGCTGCGAAGGCCCGGCAATCCATCGTTTTCAAAAAGATGGATGCGCGGATCAAGTCCGCGCATGACGACCTTCGGAATTCAGAAGCAGAGAGATGCTAACCGACGTTCGACGCTCCGCTACATGCGGCGGATAACGGCGGTCGCCGTCGCCGTGGCGACGACCTTGCCGTTCTGCAACAGCTCGGCGGCCAACTGACAGACTTCCTTGCCGCGCATCGCTACCCGACCAAGACCTTGGAGCGGACCGGGCTTCGCCGGGCGATGAAACTGGACGTTGAGATTGACGGTCGGCGCGAAGTCGCCGGCGTCGAGTGTCGCCGCCAGCGCCGGCCCCATGGTGTCGTCCAGCATCGCGGCGAGAAAGCCGCCCTGAATGTTGCCGGCGGGATTCACAAACTCAGGCTTGCCCTCGAAATGGACTTCGATAGTGCCGCGCTCCGGATCGATGGCCCCGAACGCGAGACCCAGCGTTTGCGCGCAGGGCGGCGACGGCAACCGGCCGTCGACCATTTTCCAGAAGAACGAGTCCTTGCCGGCCATCGTTTCACCGTTCTCCCTGCGCGCGTCGCGGCTTACGCCACCGCGGCTTCCGGCGCGCGCCAGACGTGATCGGGATAGTAACGGCCCATCATCCGCTCGACATAGGCCACGAGATTGGCGAACTGCCCGGTGCGATGGCGCAATGTCGAATCGAAGAACGGCGACAGCAGTCCGGCCACCGCGCCGAACAGGATCGCATCGGTGCCGCACGGACGATCGCCCATCAGATACGGCTTGTCGGCCAGCAGCACCGACAGCGCCGACAGCGACCGCGTCGCAAGTTCGGCAACTTCCTGCGGCGTATGCCGGCCGAGGCCGGTGAGACGGTAGTTCTCGACGACCCGCGCGCGGGCGCCTTCGCGGATATCGTTGCGGAGGTGCTCCGGCGCCGCATCGAAAAAATGCGCCGGGCCCTTGGCGAAGTTCACCGGATCGACCCAGCGCACGCCGACCAGTGCCCAGTAGACGTGATGCTCAATCATCCGCTCGATCGCCCAGGCCTGCGCCCGCTGCGCGGTATCGAGCCCGGCATCGAAATCAAAGCCGTACTTGCGCTCGAGATGGGCGCGGATGAAGGTCGAATCCGCCACCACCTCGCCCGCGTCGTCGATATAAGGCATCTGCCCTTTGGGTGAAGAATCCGGCAGCGCAAACACCTTGCGGTACGACAATCCGGCCATCTTGAGTTGCACCTCGGTCTTGGTGACGAAGGGGCTGATTTCCGGAAGGCCGAAACCTTCGCCAAAGCCGTAAAGAATAATCATCGCAGGCACCTCTCTTGAAAACCTGCGCGACCCTAGCTACCCCCTGCTGCCAACGTGGTGTCAGCATCAACCGCAGCATCAACCGTCAGGCCCGGAAGACACGATCATGAGACGCGCCGACCGGCTGTTCCAGATTATTCAGGTGCTGAGGCGCGCCCGAACGCCGCTGACCGCCGACACCATCGCCGCCGAGCTGGAAACGTCAAAGCGCACCATTTATCGCGACATCGCCACCCTGATCGGGCAGCGGGTGCCGATCCGCGGCGAAGCCGGCATGGGTTATGTGCTGGAACGCGGCTTCGACATGCCGCCGCTGATGCTGACGCCGGACGAAATCGAGGCCGCCGTGCTTGGCGCGCAGTGGGTTGCGGGCCACGCCGACGCCGCGCTGGGCAGGGCCGCCGAGAACCTCATCGCCAAGATCGAAGCCACCGTGCCGGACACCTTGCGGCCGTTCGTGCAGGAACCGGCCAGCCGCGCGCGGCGCGACGTCTCCACCGAACCCGATCGCCTCGACATGACAAGGGTGCGCGCGCATATTCACGCCGGGAAGAAGATCGCGCTGCGCTATCGCGACGAGCACGGTCGCGACAGCGAGCGAGTGATCTGGCCGATCACGGTCGGCTATCTCGAAACCGTGCGGCTGCTCGCGGCGTGGTGCGAGTTGCGCAAGGATTTTCGCAGCTTCCGCACCGACCGCGTCATCGACGCCACCTATCTCGACGAACGCTATGCCGAGCGGCGCGACGTGCTGCGGGCGCGATGGCGCGCCAGCCTCGACCAGATGATCCGTGACAAGACCCGCCAGATGCAGGAACGCGAATGACCGGTGCCGACACAACGAGCCCTTGCCAGAGTTGCGGCGCGTGTTGCGCCTATTCGCGCAACTGGCCGCGCTTCACCATCGAGGACGATGCCGACCTGGATCTCATTCCGGCGCAATTCGTCAATGAACGATCCTCGGGGATGCGCTGCGAGGGCGAGCGCTGCGCGGCGCTGGTCGGCCGCATCGGCGAAGCGACCTCGTGCGCGGCCTATGCGGTGCGTCCTGAGGTGTGCCGGGTCTGCATGCCGGGCGATGCCGAATGCGCGATGGCGCGCCGGCGCTATGGCCTGCCGCTGCTGCAGGCGAATTAATGGCATTCGGCTTTTGAAGGAACTATCCGTCGTCATGCGCGGACTTGATCCGCGCATCCATCTTCTTCAGAAAATGATGGATTGCCGGGTCGAGCCCGGCAATGACGTTCCCGTCAAATATCAGCCGCGATAAACCGACGCCCAATCCGCTCAGGCCATCACCACTTGCGGCTGTTGCTCGTCGTCCTCGATATCCTCGATCGGCGCCAGCGCCGTCAGTGGCTTGGTCGACAGCGTCACCGGCTTGCGACCGCTATGGGACGACTGAGCCGCACGCGAAGCCGGCGCGTTGCGCGACAGATCGTACAACGCCGCACCGACGCGACCGCCGAACTGAATCAGATCGCGCTCATTGCAGCTTCCGGCAATCGCGATCGCCAGCGCGTGCAGATGGCTTCGGCGATAGCAGAACAACGCCAGCATCGCCCGAACATCAGGCGACACACTGTCCACCAGTTGCGGCAGACCGTTCTGGTTGGCGCGATACATCTGGCCAAGCAGATCGTCCCGAACCGGGCAAAAATCATTCTCGAACGCTTCGCGGCTGGACCACATGGCATATTCCTGATCGGAGAAATCCCCGATGATGAAAATGCTCCGTAAATTCCTAACGAGGAGTTAACCACGCCTCACAATGCATGATCTATCTACTTGCGGTTTATTCCCGAATCAGAATCGCGAGTTCCGCCGCTATTCACACGTCCTTCGCCGTCATCCATTGCGCGATCGCCTGCCCGATGGCCGCGCCGGAATCCTCCTGAATGAAATGCGAGCCGGGGACGGTCACCTCGGTCTGGTTGGGCCAGGTCCGGCAAAACTCGCGCGGCGCGCCGATCAGGATGGCGCCGGGATCGGCGTTGACGAACAGCTTCGGAATGTCGCTGGTGGCCAGCCATTGCGAATAGGCGGCCGCGATCGCCGTGACATCCGCCGGCTCGCCGGCGATGGGGATCTGACGCGGCCATGTGAGGGTCGGCCAGCGGTCCTCTCGCCGCTCGAACGGCTTGCGATATTCCGCCATTTCCGCATCCGACAATTTACGCAACGCCGAGCCCGGCAAGACGCGCTCGACGAACAGATTGCGGTCGAGGATCATCTGCTCACCCTTGTCGGAGCGAAAACCCTGAAACACCGGTGTCGCGGAGGGGCTCCATTCTTCCCAGCCTGCGATCGGGCGGACGATGGCTTCCATGTAGGCGATCCCGCGGACGCGGTCGCGATGGCGGTTGGCCCAGTCGAAGCCGAGCGCCGAGCCCCAGTCATGCACCACCAGCACCACCTGCTCGCTGTCACCGATCACCGCGTCGATGAAGCCATCGAGAAAATCGCGATGCGTGGTGAAGCGATAGGTGTCTGGTTGGGGATTCGGCAGCTTGTCGGAATCGCCCATGCCGATCAGGTCCGGCGCGATCAGCCGGCCGTGACCTTCAAGTTCGGGAATGACGTCGCGCCAGAGATAGGACGAGGTCGGATTGCCGTGCAGGAACAGGATCGGCCGTCCCTCGCCGCGCGCGTGATAGGCCATGCGCCGGCCGCGCACATCGACAGTTTGCTTGGGAAGCGGTGCCTCGGACATCACGTCTCCCTTTCGATTTTATTGATTGGCAGTGAGCCAGATCGCGAGTGCAAATCCGGTCAGGTGATGCAACGCCTGATCGATACCGATCAGCCACCAGAACCAGCGATGCGTCGGCGCGACATCGAACCGCGCGACACAGAAGCCCTTGGCGCGGTCGACAACCAGATGAATGGCGAAATCCACCAGGCCGATGAACCAGAAGCGCGGCGCCACCGCCGCCACCAGCGCCGTGGTGAGAACGCCGTGGATCAGGCAGTGCACCAGGAGCGGCAGCGCCCAGCCAGACTTGGCGTCCTTGCCTGCCGCCATCCACTGGTTTTGCAGCAGGAAGTCGGCAATGACGTGTTTGACCGTCAAGGCCAGCATCCAGCCGACCAGCGGGCCGACTGTTATCGCGGACGACATGTTCGGGAACACCAAGCTCATGCCCTTCGCGATCGCGTTTTCAAATAGCGCACATGCCGGGCGAATACACCAAAACGCCCCTTCCGGCTAACCGCCAGCCGTATCAGCTTAGTGGCATTTGATCGATTGCCAAGCCCGAATGCGAAGTCACACACCACAGCCCGCCTCCTCCCGAATCCGCGCGATCGCAGCCGCTACGCGCTCCGTCGAGCCCCCACGCGACAGCATCACGATCTCATCGACGGCAGCGCGGAGATCGCCAACAGGCAGCGTGCCGTCCAGCGCTGGCTTGATGATGCCGTCGATCAGCGAATGCCAATCGGAGAGACCACGTTGATAGCCATCGCCACTCCCCTGTATCATCGCGGATGTGTCGGCGACCGCCCATGCGGCGGCAGGCTGTTTGGTCAGACTGCGGTCGATCATGTGGAGCCAGCGTTCGACCCACGCGCGCTCCGAAGCATAACGCGCGGAAAATGGCCGCCAGCGCCGCAGCCCTGCCTCCATCCGCAACCGTAGGCGCCCAGCGCCGCTGCGCGCATTGAACCGCATCGACACCGGCAGATGCATCCAGCCGGCGCGCTCACACCCCATCAACAGCGGTCGTCCGATCTTGCCGGGAAGCGCGCTGAACAATTCGTCGAGCCGGAAACGATGACGCACGACAGGCGCGCCTCCCGGATCGGAGGTGACGAGGTGATGCTGCGCGATACGGATCGGGTCATCGTAGCACATGCGCCGCGCCATCTCCCGCGCGATCAAGCCCAGCAGCGCCGCATCGACGTCGCGACGACGCGAAAATCGTCGCAGGCGGCTGACGTAAAGCCCCGCATAGCTGGGGCCCTGATAGGCGATCAACATCGCGGACGCCTCTGCGACCTCGGTTCGCAACGCGTCCGGCAGGCCGTCCGGCGCCGCCGGCAACGCGCAATCGTCGACGCCGGTGAGATCGGAGAGCAGGAAACGAAACGAATCCGCGATGCTGTTCACGCTGCGCTCCGTCGCGTCACGCCGGAGCCGGCGCGACCGCCGCTCGGTTGTAGGTATATTCGGCCAGCCGCTCTTCGAGCTTTCCGATATTCTCGAACAGCCGCGCGCTGGCGAGCTTCAGGAAATAGAATCCGAACTCCGGGTTTTGGACGAACAGTTCCTCGACCTGGGTGTAGGTGACGCTCAGCACCGCACCCGCCTCAATGCACTCCAGCGTCTGCGTTCGCTCGTGGGTAGGCGACAACATGCCGAGCTCACCGACCAGCGCACCGACCGGCAGTTCGATCTCGGATTCCACCAGACGATAGCGGCCGGAGACGATGTAGAACATCTCCTCGGCTTTTTCGTCCTTGTAGAACAGCACCTCGCCGGCCTTGCAGTTACGCTTTGTCATGAAGGGCTTCAGCCAGTCCATCGACAGGTCGCTGTTGACCGACTTCTTCACGTCCCGCACCAGTTGCAGCATTTCATGCAGCCGGTAGACGTTGAGGGGCAGCAGGATGCTGTGGAGCACCAGCGTCGGATAGTGATGGGTCGGGATGGCGATGGCGATGAGAAGGACATTGGTGAGGATTCCGAACACCCGCAACGGGATCATTGTCTTCATGGTATAAGTCGCGACCACGAAGATCGACACGAACAGACTGCCGAACGTCTGCGCGAGATGGGACACGTCCATGGGAGCTAACCTGTTGCCAAAATCACGGCTCTTGTGATGGATGACGCAGCTTGCACGGCGGCGCGCGCCGGGCGATCACAACCACGTCAACGATGCGAACAACGCCACGCCGTCCTTGTATATACGGCAACCACGGAAAGAAGAATATGCCGGAAGCGACAGAGGATACCGCCAGCGAACCGATCCTGACCCGGGACGGGCCGCGCGCCACCATCCGCCTCAACCGCCCCCGCCTGTTGAACCGCCTGCAACCGTCCGACCTGGCGACGCTGATGACCTTGTTCGATCGCGTCGAGGACGATTCCGGAATCCGCGTTCTGGTCTTGACCGGAACGGGCCGCGCCTTCTGCGCCGGCTTCGACCTCGGCACCGTCGCGGACCGGGTCAACAGCGCGCCCGACGAGCAGAGCGCCGGCTCGGCCTTCGAAGTCGTCGCGGACCGTCTTGAACATCTCGGCGTGCCGACGATCTGCCGGCTCAACGGCGGCGTCTATGGCGGCGCCACCGACCTGGCGCTGGCCTGTGACTTCCGCATCGGCGTCGACACCTGCGAGATGTTCATGCCGGCGGCCCGGCTCGGGCTGCATTACTACAAAAACGGCGTATCGCGGTATGTCTCGCGCCTCGGCGTCAACGCGGCGAAGAAACTGTTCCTGACCGCGCAGAAAATCGATGCCGCCGAGATGCTGCGGATCGGCTATCTTACGGAGATGGTCGCCACCGTCGACCTGGATCGCGAGGTCGACACGTTGGCCGCGACGCTGGCCGGCAATGCTCCGATGGCGATGCGCGGCATGAAACGCACCATCAACGAGATCGCCCACGGCAAGCTCGACGAGGACGCCGCCGACCGGCGTCAGCGCGACAGCATGCGGGGCGACGAGATCAAGGAAGGCGTGGCTGCGTACAAGGAGAAGCGGAAGCCGCGGTTTTAAGCACAAACCGCGAGACGTTAGAAGCCGTCATTGCGAAGAGCGCAGCGACGAAGCAATCCAGTCCTTGCTTCGCGGCTTCCTGGATTGCTTCGCTTCGCTCGCAATGACGGTTAGGCCGGTTGGTGTTGAGGCTCGAAGGAAAGCCCTCACTCGCCAACGAACATCACTGTCTCCGGGATGCTCGCACGCGACGTGCGGTAGCTGTTGACCTTGTGCTCGATGTCGCCATAGCCGAACGAGATTCCGCAGACCACGCGGCGATCGTCGCCAAGGCCGAAATGCTTGCGCACGACATCGGAATGGAACGCCAGCGCCGCTTGCGGAACGGTGGAGAGGCCGAGCGCCTGCGCCGCCAGCATGAAGTTGTTGACGTACCCCCCACAATCGACCGCGCCGTAGACGCCGAGCGCCTCGTCGGTGTGGATGATCGCGACGTGCGGCGCGCCGAAGAAGTTGAAATTCTGCAACGCCTGTTCCGCATAGGCCGCCTTGTCGCCGCGCGCGATGCCGAGCGTGTTGTAAAGCTGGAAGCCGCTCTCGCGCCGGCGTTCCAGATAAACGCCGCGATATTCGCGCGGGAACGGGAAGTCGCCGTGGTGCTCAGCACCGGCGCGGGCGGTGTCGCACATCCGCTTGCGGAATTTTTCCTTCGCGTCGCCGCTGGCGATCACGACCTGCCATGGTTGGCTGTTGCACCATGAGGCGGTGCGCTGTGCCGTGTTCAGGATGCGCTCGATGATCGTCCGCGGCACGGGCGTCGGCAGGAAGGCACGGCACGAGAAGCGTTCGTGCAACAGTTCCTCCAGCACGCCGATCCGCTGCTCGGTCGAATAGTTCGCGGGCTTGCCCGCCCCACCCTCTGACATCGTCATCGCCCCTTGGTCGGAATCTTGTTGAACGGCACGTCCTTATCGACGCGGATATCGCCCGGCAAGCCCAGCACTCGTTCGGCGATGATATTGCGCAGGATTTCGTCGGTGCCGCCGGCAATGCGCATCCCCGGCGAACCAAGCCACATCGCCTGGAAGCGGCCCGCCGCCTCCGCCGCCGCCGGATCGGTGATGACACCGGCCCCGCCCTGCAGATCCATCGCGAATGCCGCGATGTCCTGCACCATGGTGCCGGCCACCAGCTTGCCGATGGAGTTCTCCGGCCCCGGCCGCTCGCCGCGCGACAGCGCCGACAGCGAACGATAGGCGGTGAATTTGAGCCCGCTCGATTTCGCTGCCCAATCGGCGAGCTTCGCGCGCACGGCCGGGTTGTCGATGGCGAGGCCATCATCCGTCATCAACTCGCTGCAGAACGCGAAGATTTCCGGAAAGCCGGTGGCGAGTCGCGAGCCGATCGACATGCGTTCGTTCATCAGCGTGGTCAGCGACACGTTCCAGCCGTCGCCGACATTGCCGAGGCGCTGGCTGTCGGGAATCCGCACGTCGGTGAAATACACCTCGTTGAATTCCTGCATGCCGTTGGCCTGCTTGATCGGCTTCACCTCGACGCCCTTGCTCTTCATGTCGAGGAAGAACATCGTCAGTCCCTTGTGCTTCGGCACATTGGGATCGGTACGGGTGATGAGCAAGCCCCAGTCGGCATAGTGCGCGCCGGAGGTCCAGATCTTCTGGCCATTGACCACCCAGTCGTCGCCGTCACGCTCGGCCCGGGTGCGCAGCCCCGCGACGTCGGAGCCGCCGGCCGGCTCGGAGAACAACTGGCACCAGATCTCCTCGCCGGACGCGAGTTTCGGCAGGCGCTCGCGCTTGTCCTTCTCGCCGCCGAACGCCATCACCGTGGGGCCGCACATGCCCTCGCCGATCTGGAACGGCTGCGTCAGCTTGCCGTAAACGCCCTCTTCCTGTTGCCAGATCACCTTTTCGATCGGCGAAGCGCCGCGCCCGCCGTAATCTTTCGGCCAGGAGAGGCAGGCCCAGCCGGCATCGAACTTCTTCTTCTGCCAGGCCTTGCCGACTTCGACCATGTTGCCCTTCTTCAACGCAATGCGCCCGAGCGAGGCTTGCGACAGCTCGGCCTCATATTCCTTGGGTGCGTTGGCCTGCACCCATTCGCGGGCCTTGGCGCGGAAGACGGCTTCTTCCGGCGTATCGTCGAAGTTCATGGCTCTGTCCTTCCTCGTTCTCAATCGTCATTGCGAGGAGCGTGAGCTCCGAAGCAATCCAGTCTTTCCTTGTGGCCTTTGGATTGCTTCGCTCGCAATGACGATCTTTATTGTCTTTGCCGATCTCCCCCACAGGAGAGGTGCAGTGTTTATCCCCGGCCCTTGGTCGGAATCTTGTTGAACGGCACGTCCTTGTCGACGCGGATGTCGCCCGGCAGGCCGAGCACGCGCTCCGCGATGATGTTGCGCAAGATTTCGTCGGTGCCGCCCTCGACGCGCGTCGCCGGCGAGCGCAGCAGCATTGCCTGGAATTTGCCCGCGACTTCCGCCTGCGCCGGATCGGCGATGACGCCGGCCGCGCCTTGCAGATCGAGCGCATAGGTCGCGATGTCCTGAATCATTGCGCCGGCCACCAGCTTGCCGATGGAATTCTCCGGCCCCGGCCGCTCGCCGCGCGACAGCGCCGAGATCGAGCGGAACGCGGTGTACTTCAGGCCCGACGCCTTGACCGCCCAGTTGGCGAGTTTTGCGCGCACCGCGCGATCGTCGATGGCCGGTGCGCCGTCGACGACAAGTGCGTTGCAGTAGTCGAACAGTTCCGGGAAACCGGTGGCGACCGACGCGCCGATCGACATCCGCTCGTTCATCAGCGTCGTCAGCGACACGTTCCAGCCATCACCGACATTGCCGAGCCGCTGGCTGTCGGGAATCCGCACGTCGGTGAAATACACCTCGTTGAATTCGGATTGCCCGTTGGCCTGCTTGATCGGCTTGATCTCGATGCCCGGGCTTTTCATGTCGAGGAAGAACATGGTGAGCCCCTTGTGCTTCGGCACGGTGGGGTCGGTGCGGGTGATCAGGATACCGTAGTCGGAATAATGCGCGCCGGAGGTCCAGATCTTCTGACCGTTGATCACCCAGTCGTCGCCGTCGCGCTCGGCCCGCGTGCGCAGGCCCGCAACGTCGGAGCCACCGGCGGGCTCGGAGAACAACTGGCACCACACGTTCTCGCCGGACGCCAGCGGCGGCAGGTATTTGCGCTTATGCTCCTCGCCGGCGTAGGCCATCATGGTCGGGCCGCACATGCCGTGACCGATGATGAACATGCGGCCGAGCTTGCCGAACGCGCCTTCTTCCTGCTGCCAGATCACGCGCTCGATCGGCGACGTGCCGCGTCCGCCGTATTCCTTCGGCCAGTGCAGGCAGGCCCAGCCGGCATCGGCCTTCTTCTTCTGCCAGGCCTTCGCCACTTCGAGCACGTTGGCGCCCGTCAGCACCAGCCGCCCGAGCGACGACTTCGCCAGTTCGTCCTCGTATTGCTTCGGCGCGTTGGCGGCGATCCAGGCGCGGGCCTCGGCGCGGAAAGCAGCTTCCTGCGGGGTATCGTCGAAATTCATCCGTCTCTCCTCATCGTCATTGCCAGCGAAGCGAAGCCGTCCAGAGCCACACAGTAAGACTGGATTGCTTCGTCGCTCCGCTCCTCGCAATGGCGGTTGTGTCATCTATCTGATGATTACGCCGCGTTCTTCTTGCGCATCCGCTCGATCAGTTGATCTTCCCAATAGGAGAGACTGCCAAGCGACAGCGCCAACGCGTTGGAACGGCGATAGTACAGGTGGCAGTCGAACTCCCAGGTGAAGCCCATGCCGCCATGCACCTGGATGTTCTGCTTCGAACAATGCTGGAACGCTTGCGTCGCGCTGATGCGCGCGGTGGCGGCGGCTTCCGGCAACTCTCCGGCGTTGGTCGAGAGCGCCCACGCACCGTAGTAGCAATTCGAGCGCGCCAGCGTTGCCGCCACATACATGTCGGCGAGGATGTGCTTTACCGCCTGGAACGAGCCGATCGGGCGACCGAAAGCAATGCGGTCCAGCGCGTAGTCGCGCCCCATCTCCAGCGCGCGGTCCGCACCACCGACCTGCTCGAACGCCATCAGCACCGCCGCGCGATCCAGCACGCGGGTGAGAATGCTCCAGCCTTCGTTCGCCGCGCCGAGCGGCTCCGCCTTGCAGCCCTTGAATGTCAGCTCGGCCTGATTGCGCGACGGATCGAGATTGGTCAGCGTCTTCGCCTCGACGCCGCCGGCCTTGAGATCCACCAGATAGAGCGCGACGTCGGCCTCGCGGCCGCCTGACCCGTTACGAGCGGCGACGATGGCAAAATCGGCGATGGCGCCATCCGCCACCGGCGTCTTGACGCCGTTGAGTACACCATTGGCGGCGGCGAGCTTGATCGCCTGCGGCGATGGATTGCCCGGCCCCTCGAACAGCGCCAGCGTACCGATCGCCTCGCCGGACGCGATCTTCGGCAGCCACTTTCGCTTTTGCGCATCATTGCCGGCGAGCATCAGCGCCTCGGCGGCGAGGTAGACGGTGGAAGAGAACGGCACCGGCGCCAGCGCCCGGCCCATTTCTTCCGCGATCACGCACAGTTCGAGATGCCCCGCTCCGGTGCCGCCGAACTCTTCCGGAATAGCGACACCCAGGAAGCCCATTTCGGCAAGGCCACTCCACAGCGCCTTGTCGTAACCCGCGCTCCCCTCCAGCACGGCTCGCACCGCCTTGGGCGGGCATTTCTCGGCCAGAAAACGCCGGGCCTGATCGCGAAGTTGCTTCTGGTCGTCGGAGAATTCGAAGTTCATGGCGAGTTACTCTCGTTGCTATTACGTGAAGATCGAATACGAGAAAATCGAAGTCGTCATTCCGGGGGGCGAGCGTAACGAGCGAACCCGGAATCCATAACCACCGTCAGGAGTATGGATTCCGGGCCTGCGCCGAGAGGCGCATCCCGGAATGACGGCCGAAATCGTTTGAGCGCGCCGGTTCATTTCAGCACGATCACGTCATCCGCCGGTGGATCGGCATAGAGCCGCTCGACCAGATCCGCGCGGCGGTCGAGGCCGGCGCGCTGGTTGATGTATCCCTTGTCGGTCAATTCGTTGCCGTCGATCGACGGCGGCTCGGCCATCAACAACGCACGGCCGATGCGCAGGCTGGACGCGCCGTTCACGGCGGCGTT
>CAUJJN010000195.1 GCA_963204905.1 Pseudomonadota bacterium | reverse complement strand
AATTGCGCGACAGCACCGCGACCCGATCGCCCATGGCGACGCCGTATTTGCCGAGCCCACGGCCGAGGCGGTCGCAGAGCGTGTTGAACTCCGCATAGGTCCACGTCGTCGCGCCGCATGTGATGGCGGTCTTGTGACCCAGCCGCTTCGCCGAACGGCGCAGCACGTCGCCGATGTTCTGGCTGCGCGCGTGCTGGATGGTGGTGGCAAGATTGTCGGTCATGATGTCTCCGGTCCCTCGCATGTTCGCTTTTCCGAACCGTAACAAGCGCGAAACGGCCCCGCAATTCGGCGCGCTCAAGCAACGGCTTCGCGCAAACGCGGGATCGCCGGGCCTGCTCTCGCGTCACACCATGCTGGGCAGGATGCGGTCCGGCGGCTTGTGGGCGTCGAGGAAGGTGCGGATGTTGATGACGACCTTCTCGCCCATCTCGACGCGGCCCTCGATGGTGGCCGATCCCATGTGCGGCAGCAGCACCACGCGGCCCGCTTTGGCGAGGCGCACCAGCTTCGGGTTGACCGCCGGTTCGTGCTCGTAGACGTCGAGACCCGCGCCGGCGATCTCGCCGGCCTCGATCAGCCGGGTCATGGTGTCCTCGTCGATCACCGTGCCGCGCGCGGTGTTGACGATGTAGGCGTCCTTGCGGATCAGCTTCAGCCGCCGCGCCGACAGCAGATGGAAGGTTGCCGGCGTGTGCGGGCAGTTGACGGAGATGATGTCCATCCGCGCCAGCATCTGGTCGAGCGAATCCCAATAGGTCGCGCCCAGTTCGTCGGCGATCATCGGGGCGACAGGTTTTCGGTTGTGATAATGGATCTGCAATCCGAAGGCGCGGGCGCGGCGCGCCACCGCCTGGCCGATGCGGCCCATGCCGATGATGCCGAGCCGCTTGCCGCCGAGCCGCCGGCCCAGCATCCAGGTCGGCGACCAGCCCGGCCAGTCCTTGCCCTCGGGCAGGATGTTGGCGCCCTCGATCATGCGGCGCGGCACCGCGAGGATCAGCGCCATGGTCATGTCGGCGGTGTCCTCGGTCAGCACGCGCGGCGTGTTGGTGATGGTGATGCCGCGGGCATGGGCGGCGGCGACGTCGATGTTGTCGACGCCGTTGCCGAATTGCGCGATCAGCTTGAGCTGCGGTCCGGCCTGCTTGATCAGGTCCTCGTCGATCTCGTCGGTCACGGTCGGCACCAGCACGTCGGCGGTGCGCATCGCTTCCGCCAGTTCGTCCCGGCTCATGGCGTGGTCGTCGAGGTTGAGGCGGGCGTCGAACAGTTCGCGCATCCGGGTCTCGATCGAATCCGGCAGCGTGCGCGTGACCACCACGAGAGGTTTTTTTCTAGTCGCCATGATGTGTCCTCCCGCCGCCGCGCCGTCCGGCCATCGATGGCCGCTGCGAAGTCGATGTTATCTCGTGCGAACTTCGGGCTTGGGCCACGCCTGTTCAGTCCTCATTAACCGGGGTGTTCGAAACTGCGGCTGCCGCACTGATTTCGGATATCCACGGTTCCTCACAGCCTCCCGCGCGCTCTTTCGAGCCAGCCGGCGGGTGCTGGCGTCGAACCCTCTCTAGCAGAAGGCCGGGCCAAGACAAGAACCCCGCCGCCGATGTCCTGGTCAGTCGCGGGAACCGGGTCGCGCATGGGGATGCGCGGCCGGACGAGTGACGTTGCGGAGAGCAAGGGGCAGGTTGATGGCGTTGAAGGGCGTTGTGACGATGGTGGCGGGTGGCGCGTTGCTGCTGCTGGCGGGAGGCGCCGCGATGGCGGCAGCGGCGGCGGTCGGCTCGGCGAGCGGCTTGCCGGTCCCGCGTTATGTCAGCTTGAAGTCCGATCACGTCAATGTTCGGCTCGGTCCGACCAAGGACAATGAGGTGAGCTGGATCTACACCAGGTCCGGGCTGCCGGTGGAAGTGACCGCCGAGTTCGAGAACTGGCGGCGGGTTCGCGATTCCGAAGGCGCCGAGGGCTGGGTCTATCACTCGCTGCTGTCGGGCCGCCGCACCGCGGTGGTGACGATGAAGTCCAAGGACGAACTGGCCTCGCTGCACGCCCGCCCCGACGCCACCAGCGCGATCGCGGCCCGCTTGCAGGCCGGTGTGGTGGCGCAGGTCAAACGCTGCAACAGCGGCTGGTGTCACATCAGCGGCGAGGGTTTCGACGGCTGGATCGAGCAGCCCCGGCTGTGGGGCGTCTACGCCGACGAGAAGGTCAACTGAGCGACGGCTGAAAGCCGTCGGACGACTTCTCGATGGTTCCCGGATGCCGCGCGGTGTCACGTCGTGCCGCAGTGCGCCCCGGGACACCAGGAACAAACCCGCACCGCGACGGCAAAGGCACAAAAGCAAGACGCATAAAGCCAAAGCACAAAGCCAAGACTCAAAGCAAAGACTCAAAAACAAAGCCCCCGAACATCGTTCGAGGGCTTTTTCATTTTGGAATCGCGGACTGTGCCGTTCAGCGCTTCTTGCGCAGCCGAACCACCATGTCGACGCGGCTGATCTCGTAGCCTTCCGGAACGTCGGGCATCTTTTGCAGCATCAGGTTCGGCTCGTGGATGTCCACCAGCTCGTGGCTGTTCTCGAGATAGAAGTGGTGGTGCGTCGAGACGTTGGTGTCGAAGTAGGTCTTGGTGCCGTCGACGCTGACCTGACGCAGCAGGCCGGCGTCGGTCAGCTGGTTGAGGGTGTTGTAGACGGTCGCCAGCGACACCGGCACCTTGGCGTGGGTGGCTTCCTCGTACAGCATTTCCGCGGTGAGGTGGCGGTCGCCCTTGCCGAACAGCAGCCAGCCGAGCGCCATGCGCTGCCGGGTCGGGCGCAGGCCCACCGACTGCAGCATTTCGTTGACATCGTGCCACGGGCAGCCGGTCAGCGTCGGATGACGGCCCGGAAGCAGCGCTGCCGTGTCCACAGCCTCGGCCATGACCATCGATTTGTCGTCCATCTTCACCTCAGGCACCCGATCAGCCCTTCAACGCAAGAATACTATCTCCCTATTATAGGGATGCCGGCATTAGATGCAAGTTTTTCGCAACTGGGCGTGGCTGCGAGCCGCCGGATGGCCCCGCTGGCGCGCGCGGGCGGCAAATCGCGGCGGAGCAGGTCCCGCAATCGCTTTGCCAGCCTCAAGGCCCGTGTTAGAGAGCGAATCGGCCTGCATCGGGGTTGGTGCAATACTATCAAATATCACGGCTATCGATCGTAAGGCGAAAGGCGGGGCGACATGCAGGACAAGCGTGGCAGTTATGAATACGAGGACCTGCTGGCCTGCGGCCGCGGGGAACTGTTCGGGCCGGGAAACGCCCAGCTGCCGCTGCCGCCGATGCTGATGTTCGATCGCATCAGCGAAATCTCCGACACCGGCGGCGAATACGGCAAGGGCATCGTCCGTGCGGAACTCGATGTCAAATCCGATCTCTGGTTCTTCGGGTGCCACTTCAAGGGCGATCCGGTGATGCCGGGCTGCCTCGGCCTCGATGCGATGTGGCAGATGGTCGGCTTCTTCCTCGGCTGGTCCGGCGGACCGGGCCCCGGCCGTGCGCTCGGTCTCGGCGAACTGAAATTCTCCGGCCAAGTCCTGCCGAACATCAGCAAGGTCGTCTACACCGTCGATATCAAGCGGGTGATGCGTTCGAAATTGTGGCTCGGAATCGCTGACGGCTCGCTTTCCGCCGATGGCGAGATTATCTATCGCGCCAAGGATTTGCGGGTCGGGCTGTTCAAGCAGGCGGCGGCCTGAGCCGGCAAGCCTCGCGCGGTCCCGCAGACGCTTCGCAGGAATATGGCGTGGCGTGCCGAAGGGCCGCCATCACGGATCGGCGGCGTGACGTAAATCACAATTTTCAGGCCGGCATCGCGACGTTATGTTGCGCTGGCGGACTTCGGGATCAACGCAGGGACAGGCGAGGCAGATATGAGACGAGTTGTCGTCACCGGGATGGGGATTGTCTCATCGATCGGAAACAACACTCAGGAAGTGCTGGCGAGTCTCTATGAGGCGAAGCCCGGCATCTCGCGCGCCGAGAAATATGCCGAGCTTGGTTTCCGCTCGCAGGTGCAGGGCGCGCCGACGCTCGACACCGAAGGCATGATCGATCGCCGCGCCATGCGCTTCCTCGCGCAAGGCGGCGTCTGGAACCACATCGCCATGGAGCAGGCGATCCGCGATTCGGGTCTTGAGCCCTCCGACGTTTCCAACGAGCGCACCGGCATCATCATGGGCTCCGGCGGCCCATCGACGCGCACCATCGTCGAGGGCGCCGATATCGCCCGCACCAAGGGCCCGAAGCGGGTCGGCCCGTTCGCGGTGCCGAAGGCGATGTCGTCCACGGCCTCCGCGACGCTCGCCACCTGGTTCAAGATCAAGGGCGTCAACTATTCGATCTCGTCGGCCTGCGCGACGTCCAATCACTGCATCGGCAATGCCTACGAGACCATTCAGTGGGGCAAGCAGGACATCGTCTTCGCTGGCGGCTCCGAGGAACTGGACTGGACGCTCTCGGTGTTTTTCGACGCGATGGGCGCGATGTCCTCGAAGTACAACGACACGCCGAGCGTCGCTTCGCGCGCCTATGACGTCAACCGCGACGGCTTCGTCATCGCCGGCGGCGCGGGCGTGCTGGTGCTCGAAGAACTCGAACACGCGAAGGCGCGCGGCGCGCGAATTTACGGTGAGATCGTCGGCTACGGCGCGACCTCCGATGGCTACGACATGGTTGCGCCGTCGGGTGAAGGCGCGGAGCGTTGCATGCGCATGGCGCTGTCGACGGTGAAGGGGCCGGTGGATTACATCAACCCGCACGCCACCTCGACGCCGGCCGGCGATCCGCCGGAAATCGAGGCGATCCGAAAAGTGTTCGGCAACGAGGGCAAATGCCCGCCGATCTCCGCCACCAAGTCGCTGACCGGCCATTCGCTGGGCGCGACCGGCGTGCAGGAGGCGATCTATTCGCTGCTGATGATGAACAACGGCTTCATCTGCGAAAGCGCCAATATCCAGGAACTCGATCCGGCGTTCGCGGACATGCCGATCGTGCGCAAGCGCATCGACAACGCCAAGGTCGGCACCGTGCTGTCCAATTCGTTCGGTTTCGGTGGCACCAACGCGACACTGGTGTTCAAGCGACTGGACGCGTGAGATTGCGCGCGCCGGTCGATGGTCGGGGCGCAAAACATTTTCGTGTCGTGGCCGGACATAGTCGTTTGAAGGACGGCGCTCCAAAGAACACCTGTGTTCCGGCCATCCACGCCTTCAATCATCCAGTCCACGTTTGAAAGACGTGGATGCACGGCACGAGGCCGGGCATGACGGAGCATTCCATGACGCAACTGATGCAAGGCAAGCGCGGTCTCATCATGGGGGTCGCGAACGATCACTCGATCGCCTGGGGAATTGCGCGGACGCTGGCGGCGCACGGCGCCGAACTCGCCTTCACCTATCAGGGCGACGCGCTCGGCAAGCGGGTCAAGCCGCTCGCCGAATCGCTCGGTTCGAAACTGGTGCTGCCGTGCGATGTCGAGGACATCGCCAGCGTCGACGCGGTGTTCGCGGCGCTGAAGGAACAATGGGGAACGCTGGATTTTGTCGTTCATGCCATCGGCTTCTCCGACAAGAACGAGCTGAAGGGCCGCTACGCCGACACCAGCCGCGAAAATTTCTCGCGTACCATGGTGATCTCGTGCTTCTCCTTCACCGAAGTCGCCAAGCGCGCGGCGGAGGTGATGCCGAACGGCGGCTCGATCATCACGCTGACCTTCGGCGGCTCGACCCGCGTGATGCCGAACTACAACGTGATGGGCGTGGCCAAGGCGGCGCTGGAAGCCTCGACGCGCTATCTCGCAAGTGATTTCGGCCGGCAGGGCATTCGCGTCAACGCGATTTCGGCGGGCCCGGTGCGCACGCTGGCGGGCTCCGGCATCGGTGACGCGCGCGCGATGTTCGCGTTCCAGCAAAGGCATTCGCCGCTCGGCCGTGGCGTCACGCTGGACGAACTCGGCGGTTCGGCGCTGTACCTGCTGTCGGATCTCTCCGGCGGCGTCACCGGCGAAGTCCACTTCGTGGATTCCGGCTACAACATCATCTCGATGCCGCATCCGGACGAATTGAAGGGCGGGGAATAGCCGCCGTCGTCGTCATTGCGAGGAGCGTTAGCGACGAAGCAATCCAGATTCTTGAAGAAAGACTGGATTGCTTCGCTTCGCTCGCAATGACGAATAAACCTACCCCGCCGCGATCGTCTCGGCACGCTGGAATGCGGGACGCGCGGCGCAGCGGTCGAGATAGCGGTCAAAGGCCGGGCGCGACGGCACCATCTTGAACATCCGGATCGCGAAATTCATGCCGGAGCCGATCGCGACATCGGCGGCGGAGAATGTCTCGCCAAGCAGCCACGGTCCGGTTTCCAGCGCCTGCTCCAGCACGTCGAACACCTGCGCGGTCGAGCCCCATGCGGCGCTCGACGAGGGGATTTCGAGCTTGGTGTAGGCTTGCAGGATGGCGGGCTCGATGCAGCTCGGCGCGAAGAACAGCCATTGCAGATACTTGCCGCGTTTTGCATCGCCGAGTGCCGGCGCCAGCTTCGCCTCGGGCATGCGCTCGGCGACATAGGCGCAGATCGCGGCGGTTTCGGCCAGCGTGACGTCGCCGTCGACGAGCGCCGGCACCTTGCCCATCGGATTGATCTTCAGATATTCCGGCGATTTCTGCGCGCCGGTGGAAATGTCGATCAGCACGCGCTCGTAGGGCTGTCCGGTTTCCTCCAGCAGCCACAGCGTGGTGAAGGAGCGTGAGCGTGGCGACCAGTAGAGTTTCAGCATGATATCTCCTCAACGCTTGATCGAACACGTTATCCGGAAAGCTGGCACATTGCTCTCCACGTCATGGCCGCGACAAGCCCCGCCATGACGAATCGGGTGGCGTTGTCGCGCTGAACTCAAGACAACAAAAAGGGCGGCCGCGAGGCCGCCCTTTCGGTGTCATTTCGCAAGAGATGAAGATCACTCCGCCGCGGGGGCGCTCTCGGCCTTCGGCTTGGCTTCGAGGTCCTCGCCGGTCTCTTGATCGACCGCCTTCATCGACAGCCGCGTCTTGCCGCGATCGTCGAAGCCGAGCAGCTTCACCTTGACCTTGTCGCCTTCCTTGACGACGTCCGAGGTCTTTTGCACGCGGTTCGCAGCGAGCTGCGAAATGTGCACGAGGCCGTCCTTGGCGCCGAAGAAGTTCACGAACGCGCCGAACTCCATCACCTTGACCACGGTGCCTTCGTAGATCTGGCCGATTTCCGGGTCGGAGGCGATCGACTTGATCCACTTGATGGCGGCCTTCATCGCTTCGCCGTCGCTGGAAGCCACCTTCACGGTGCCGTCGTCCTCGATGTTGACCTTGGCGCCGGTCTTTTCGACGATCTCGCGGATCACCTTGCCGCCGGTGCCGATCACTTCGCGGATCTTGTCGGTGGCGATCTTGAAGGTCTCGATGCGCGGCGCGTATTCGCCGAGCTCGGCGCGGGCGTTGGTCAGCGCCTTGGACATTTCACCCAGGATGTGGATGCGGCCGTCCTTGGCCTGGCCGAGCGCCACCTTCATGATCTCTTCGGTGATGCCGGCGATCTTGATGTCCATCTGCAGCGAGGTGATGCCCGCCTCGGTGCCGGCCACCTTGAAGTCCATGTCGCCGAGATGATCCTCGTCGCCGAGAATGTCGGACAGCACCGCGTAGCGCGCGCCTTCGAGGATCAGGCCCATCGCGATGCCCGCGGTCGGCCGCTTCAGCGGAACGCCCGCATCCATCAGCGACAGCGAGGCGCCGCACACCGATGCCATCGAGGACGAGCCGTTCGACTCGGTGATCTCGGAGACAACGCGGATGGTGTAGGGGAATTCGTGATGCGGCGGCAGCACCGGATGGATCGCGCGCCACGCCAGCTTGCCGTGGCCGATCTCGCGGCGCTTGGTGCCGCCGAGGCGACCCGTTTCACCGACCGAGTAGGGAGGGAAGTTGTAGTGCAGCAGGAACGTCTCTTTGTACGTGCCCGCCAGCGCGTCGATGTACTGCTCGTCCTCGCCGGTGCCAAGCGTGGTGACCACCACCGCCTGGGTCTCGCCGCGGGTGAACAGCGCCGATCCGTGAGCGCGCGGCAGCACGCCGACCTCGGCGAGAATGTTGCGCACGGTCTTGACGTCGCGGCCGTCGATGCGCTTGCCGGTGTCGAGGATGTTCCAGCGCACGATCTTGGCTTCGAGGTGCTTGAACACGCCGGCGATGCGCAGCTTGTCGTACTTCGGCTCCTGACCTTCCGGGAAGAAGTGCGCCAGCGCCTTCTCCTTGACCTTGCCGACGGCGGCGTAGCGATCCTGCTTCACCGGGATGGCGTAAGCGGCGCGCAGCTCCTGCTCGACTAGGCCGAGCATTTCCTTCTCGATGGCGCTGTCGTCGACGACAGTGACTTCGCGCGGCTCCTTGGCGGCCTTCTCGGCCAACTGGATGATCGCGTCGATCACCGGCTGGAAGTGACGGTGACCGAACATCACCGCGCCGAGCATGATCTCTTCCGACAGTTCCTTGGCTTCGGATTCGACCATCAGCACCGCGTCCGAGGTGCCGGCGACCACCAGCTCGAGCTGGGTGTCGGCCATTTCGTCGAGCGTCGGGTTGAGCACGTATTCGTCGTTCATGAAGCCGACGCGGGCCGCGCCGATCGGGCCCTTGAACGGCACGCCGGACAGCGTCAGCGCCGCGGAGGCGGCGACCATCGCCAGTACGTCGGGATCGTTCTCCATGTCATGGGAGAGCACGGTGACGATGACCTGGGTCTCGTTGCGCCAGCCGTCGGCGAACAGCGGACGGATCGGGCGGTCGATCAGGCGGGAAACCAGCGTTTCCTTTTCGGTCGGACGGCCTTCACGCTTGAAATAGCCGCCGGGAATGCGGCCGGCGGCGTAGGTCTTCTCCTGATAGTCGACGGTGAGCGGCAGGAAGTCGACGCCTTCACGCGGCGACTTGGCGGCGACCACGGTGGCCAGCACGACGCTTTCGCCGTAGGTGGCGACGACGGCGCCGTCGGCCTGACGCGCGATCTTGCCGGTTTCGAGCTTGAGCGGACGCCCGCCCCAATCGATCTCGACGGTATGCTTATTGAACATGTGATTTTCTTTCATGGTTCGTCGGCCGGGTGGGAGCCTCAAAGCACGAAAGCCATGCGCAAGACGGCGGGACGCTGTTCGCGGCGGCACGCTGCAAGGCGCAGCATGTCCGCGAAACCAGCGTCCGGCGATCCTGCCATGGCTCTGGCATCTTGAATGGCGTCCATCCTTCCGATGGTGCGGGCGAAGCGATCGTCCTGCGATCGCAGCCATTTGCCCGCGCGACGGGCGCCTTGCCCGTCAGATGCCCAGCCGCCGGATTGCTGCTGGACCTTTCTCCTCACCTCTCCCCACGGGAGAGGGGTCTGCCTCGTCGCGTTGAAAGTTCAGTTCGAACCAACGACGCGCAAACCGCTGCTCAGCGGCGGATGTTGTGCTTCTCGAGCATCGCCTTGTAGCGCGCCTCGTCCTTCTTCTTGACGTAGTCGAGGAGCGAGCGGCGGGTGGAGACGAGCTTCA
>CAUJJN010000194.1 GCA_963204905.1 Pseudomonadota bacterium | reverse complement strand
CAACAACTACAAGATCTGGCGCGCCTACGATAATAACTACTGGCCGGCGCACTACTTCATCGACGCCGAGGGCCGCATCCGCCATCACCATTTCGGCGAGGGCGACTACGACAACTCCGAGCGCATCATTCAATTGCTGCTGTCGCAGGCCGGCCGCAAGCTGAAAACCGCCGACCTCGTCAACGTCAGTGCGACCGGCGCGCAGGCGGCGGCGGACATGGATCGGGTCAAATCGCCGGAAACCTATCTCGGCTACGCGCGCGCGGAAAATTTCGTCTCGCCCGGCGGCGCGGTGCGCGACATGCGCCACACTTATCAGGCCAGCGTCGAAGACCTCAACGCGCTAAATCGAAATGACTGGGGCCTGACCGGCGACTGGACCATCGCCGACGAGCGCGCCTCGCTCGACGCGGGCGGTGGCGGCATCGTCTACCGCTTTCACGCCCGCGACCTGCATCTGGTGCTGGGGCCGGGCCGCGACGGCAAGCCGGTGCGCTTCCGCGTCACCATCGACGGCAAGCCACCCGGCGCGGATCACGGCATGGACACCGACGCCGAGGGCAACGGCACCGTGACCGGCGAGCGGCTCTATCAACTCATCCGCCAGAAAGGCGACGTGACGGACCACACCTTCGCGATCGAGTTTCTCGATCCCGACGTGCGTGCCTACGCATTCACGTTCGGGTAGAGCGTGATCCGCCTTTGACACAATAACTGCCGTCATGCGCGGGCTTGACCCGCGCATCCATCCTCTTCCGAAATGATGGATTGCCGGGTCAAGCCCGGCAATGACGCCTCAAAATGTGAGCGGCGCTCGTGTTCACCCCAGGCCGCATCGGGGACACGAAGTCACGCTTTGCGATATCGCAGGAATACGAACTCGGTATCGTCATAGGCGCGACGCTCAAGCTCGCTGAAGCCATCCGGCGCGGCGAAGGCGGCGGCCTTTGATTCCTCCACCACCAGCAACGCGTCCGGCGTCAGCCAGCCGCCCTCGCGGAGCGAGGCCAGCGCCTGCTCCGCCAGCCCGCGGCCATAGGGCGGATCGAGAAACACCAGGGCGAACGGCTCCACCGGATGCGCGGGGCCAAGATGGGTCGCGTCACGGCGATAGACCTTGGTGACGCCGCCGAGCCCCAGCGCCTCGACGTTGTTGCGCAACAGCGCCCGCGACTCCGCGCCGTTATCGACGAACAGCGTGAACTTCGCGCCGCGCGACACCGCCTCGATGCCGAGCGCGCCGGTGCCGGCAAACAGATCGAGCACACGCGCGCCTTCGATGGGATTTCCGTAAGCGTGCATCAGGATGTTGAACACCGACTCGCGCAGCCGATCGGCCGTTGGCCGGATGTCGCGCGACGCCGGCGCGACGATGTTGCGGCCCCGCAGCCGTCCCCCGACCACGCGCATCAGTTCATACTCCAACCCGGGTCAAGGATTCGCACCAGCCTTGCATCGCGGACAGCGCGCTCCCTTCCCCCTTCAGCGGGGAGGGGTTGGGGGTGGGGGCTCTCGTGAGCACCGCGTTGCGTTGCTCACCCCCCTCCCTGCCCCTCCCCCACAAGGGGGGAGGGAAATGAAAGGCTCCGCACCTGTCACCACGCCGCATTGCTCAATCCCGCGGCGTGAGATCGCGCTTGCCGTGATAGCCGCGCTTGGGGCGCTGCTGGTGTCCGCGCGCGATGGCTTCGTTATGAGCGCGCGCCTCGTCGCTGCCGGTGCGCTGCACCTTCACGGTGCGTCCCTTGCGATCCTCGATGTTGGAGGTCTTGGCCCGGAGCTTGTTGGTTTTCTTCGAACGCAGCGGCGTGCCGTCACGGCCGAGCTTGGGGTCGGCATCGGACTCCGTCGTCGGCCCGAACTCCGCGCCGGCCTTCTTCACCACCCGCTCGCCGAGTTGATCGCGCAGCACCCGGGCGCGGACTTCCTCGACCTGCCCTTCCTCGATCTCGCCCAACTGGAACGGTCCGTAGGAAATGCGGATCAGCCGGTTCACCTCGAGTCCGAGGTGGCCGAGAATGTTGCGCACCTCGCGGTTCTTGCCCTCGCGAATGGCGATGGTGATCCAGACGTTGCTGCCCTGGTCGCGTTCCAGCGTCGCCTCGACCGATCCGTACTTGACGCCGTCGACCTCGAGGCCCTCGCGCAGCGCATCGAGCTGCGCCTGCGTGACCTCGCCGTGGGCGCGGGCGCGATAGCGCCGCAGCCAGCCGGTGTCGGGATGTTCGAGCACGCGCGCGAGGCCGCCGTCGTTGGTGAGCAGCAGCAGGCCCTCGGTGTTGAAATCGAGACGGCCGATGCTGATCAGGCGCGGCAGGCCTTCGGGCAGATGCTCGAACACCGTCGGCCGCCCTTCCGGATCGGAATGCGTCGTCATCAACCCGCGCGGCTTGTGATAGAGGAACAGCCGCGTGCGCTCGCGCTCCGGCAGCGGCTTGCCGTCCACCAGCACCACGTCGTTGGCGGTGACGTCAAGCGCCGGCGAATTGATGATGCGGCCGTTGACGGTGACGCGGCCCTGCGTCACCCATTCCTCGGCATCGCGGCGCGAGGCGAGCCCCGCGCGCGACATCATTTTTGCGATGCGCTCGCCGGTTTTCTTCGGCGCGGGCTCCGGCCGCGGAATGCGCTTGTTGGGATCGAGCTTGCGCTCGCGATAGGCGCCGCGCCCGCCGAACGCCGGACGCTTGGCGAAGACCTTGCTGTCGTCCTCGTTGTCGCGGCGCGGACGGTCGCCGAAACCCTCGCTGCGCGGACGATCCTGCCGCCCATTGTCGCGGTCGCCGCGAGATCCGTCGCGATCCTCGCGCGGACGGCGGAAGGTCGGACGATCCTCGCGGTCCTCCCTCGCTTCCCGCGGGCGGTCGAATTTCGGACGGTCGCCGCGAGGCCGATCGAACTTCGGCTTGTCGAACGCGCGCGGCCCACGGCCCGCACCCTCGTCGCGCGAACGCGAAAAACGCGGACGCTCCTCGC
>CAUJJN010000193.1 GCA_963204905.1 Pseudomonadota bacterium | reverse complement strand
GCGGTCGATCTCGATCTTGTAGTCCGAGAACTCGCGCGCGGGCGGCAAGTTGTCGAGACGGCGGTCGATGTTGCGGAACTCGCCATCCACGTTGCGGCCGACCTTCACGCGATCAAACAAAGTATGGGCCGGTGCGTTGCCAAGCGCATTGGCGTGCTTGAAGACGATTGCCTTCCGCATCGCCATTTCGCCGCGTGCTGCTGAGCGGTCATGCTCGAACATCGAGGCAATCGCCTCACGCAAGACATCGAGATCGGTATCGGAAAAGCCGGTGCGCTCGGCAAGCTTGGCCGAGATGAAGCCGTGAGAGCGGTAGAGACCATAAGGCACGATATACTTGCGGCCCATGGTGCGGTTGTCGGTCCGATCGTTGCCTTCCTCCTGGCCTTCCGAGCGCTGCTTCTTCTCGGCTTCGTTGGTCGCGGCCATGCGAGTGATCGAGATTTCCTGCGGCACGATCGGCTCGACCGATTGGGCGAACGTCATTTGCACGGGGCCGCGGACCTGACCGGTGTTGATGCCGGTCGACATGACCGCGCCAAATGTCCGAACATCGAAAAAATTGCGGCACATGAAGTCGCGCAGGCGGACGGCCTCATCCTCGTTTTTCGGATTGAGCTTGGAGTCCTTGGCCGCCTTTGCGTCATCGGGGCGCTCCGCCAGATAGGCCTTGCGGTGCTGCTCGTTGAGAATGGCTCCTTCCTGTACGTAGATATTGAAACCGGGTGCGTCATTCTTTGCGAATTCAATATAGTTACGCACCTTGCGCTTGAGGCTCACATCCGAAACAAGGCCGTGATTGGTCTCGGGATCGAGACGGGGTAGGTTGCCGGCATCGGGATCGCCATTCGGGTTGCCTCTCAAGACATCGAACAGCAGCACGAAATCGTAACGGTTTGTGAGCGCGGTCATCGGACTATCCCTTATCCTTCTGGTCAGCCGGTTCGGTCTTTCTCGGTTTGAAGAATTCATTCCGCTGATGGTAGTAGCCGAGACCAAACAGCGCCTGCTGGTCGGCTGACAGCGAAGCCGGAAACGGTTCGTCCGCGGGCGACATCTGCTCCATGATGCCGCCGATGGCCTTTTCGAGAACCACACGGAAGCCCGGCGTCTGCTTGCCCACCTTGGAAAGATGATTGGCTGACCCTTTCTCAAGCAGCGCGAAAATCTTGCGCGGCTGGGCCGATGCGGCGCCGTAGAATTTATCCTTGATGGTCGCGTTGACCTTGGCGCCAAGGGCGGCAGCCTGTGCATGCTCATAGGCGGCAAACAGTCGCCCGAGCAGATAGCCTTTGTTCTTGTTCTCCGGGTCCAGCGACACGGGCGCCTCCTTTTCGTTCTTGAAATTTCGGATGACCAGCGCCTTGAGAATGGCTATTCGCAAGGCATTGACCTCGCCATCGGCACGAATTCGCATCAGCACCGTCGAAAGCAGGGTCAGTGGATAGGCCGCGCCCGTCAGGATCGTGCGCATCCATTCGCCGGCGAGGTTGGGCGGCACGTTTTCGCGCTTGCCGAGGACGGCTGTTTCGACCAGGTATCGCCATAGCGGCGGATTCGACTCGCGGGGCGGCGGGTCGAGCCGAATATCAGCGACGAAGCGCTGATAGTTTCTGGCCAAGACGCCGAAATCATTGTCAAACCAGAAGCGAATCGACAGGCGCGCCGCATTCGGCGCGAGGCCGAGGATATAAAAGCGCACGCCATGTGAAAGTTCGGGCGCGACTTCTTCCAGCGGCTGCCCTTTCCGGATGCGCTCGAGAATATCGCCGACCTTGCGAGCCTCGATACTCTCGTCCACCCGCTCGAACATCGCGACGAATGCATCTTCTGCCTCAACTGCAATGGCTGCCTCCGACGCATCTGCCCAGAACACTGTCGAGGCATCTCCGATCTGGATGCGATGGCGGCTGTCTTTAGCGAGAAACGCATTGAGGGCGGTAGTGTAGCGGAACGCCGCGGCTTCGGAAATCGGGGCGTTATCGCCCTGTTCGTGATCATAGGAAGTGAACGATTCCTGATTGAATGCGACTATGGATGCGCCGGATGATTGGGCACCCCAGACATTCTTGATGGCGGGGTGGAGGCGTGCAACCGGCGCTTCTTCGCCGGTGATCAGGCAGACCGCCTTTGGGGACTCGTCGGTGGCGCTCAATTTTTCCCAGAGCGCTTCGGCAGCACCGCGATTGTGCAGATAAGCATCGCTACGTCTGTCGCTTTCAAGCGCAAAGACGATGTTCTGGTCCTTCATATCGGGGGGCCAGATCGGTTCTACGAATTGCTCCGGGCGCCATGATTGGAGGAACAGCCGCAGTGCAATCAGTCCGGCATCTTCGATATCAGCAAAAGCTTTTAGGTGACGCTCGATAAAAGCAGCATGCTCGCTGGCCAGTCGTTGAGTCTTTTTCGCGCGTTTGGTGTCGTCGAGGCCATCGAAGTCTTCCCCGGTCACGCCAAGTACATAGGACGTCTTGTCCCACAGGAAGTTCGGAGAGACACCGGCTGTCCGTTTGACGGGCTGAGGCACCTGCATCACGCGAGGCGATTTCCTTTTGCCTTCGCCGCTGCGCAAGTCGGTGACATTAGCCACCGTCCCATCTTCATTCAGCGATATCACAAAGCCGATCTTCTCAGTCGAGTGGCCGAACGATGGTTTATCCTGAATGCGATCATACGCCTTCGCCAGCGATGCAAGAATGCTCATCGCCGGATCTCCGGCGAGCCGGGCGCGGGTATATTCACGACACCGCGATCGAGATAGGCGCGGAACAGCATAGACGGCTTTCCCTTCGCCGCATGGTCGATGTCCCACAGCATGAAGCCGAGGTCACGCGTCTCGCCGATCGCCGCAGGCAGTGGCGCATCTGCGGGGATCGGTTCAAATTGCGCCGCGAACTCGCGGGTGCCGAGGCAGGGTTGGTGAAAGCATTGGCCGCGGGAGGCGCGGCGATTGAAGATGTCGAGATGCTTGCCCTCGGTTTCTCCGTCGTCCTTCCGCGCGATGTCAAAATGCGCTTCGATGAGATAAGCGACGTCTACCAGCACGGTTGAGGCGCGCTGCTGGCGATCCTGATCGACCAGCAGGTGCAAGCCCTCGAGGTTGCCGCGCTTTATTGCGGTCTTGACCTTGCTTGCGGAAATCTTGCTGCCGACTTCGTTGCGGCGGATTGAATGAAAGCGGATCGGCTTGAGCACATGGATCCGGTCGATGATCCAGCGGATCGAAGGCTTCCAATGAATGGCTTCCAGAATTCCCCGCGCGGCTGATGGCGTCATCACGTCATAAGAGACGCGTTCCACCTTCATTTCTGGCCGGGTAAAGCAGGCGTGGTCCCCCCACACCTTCAAGCGCACCCCATACAACGCAACCTCCCCGTGCATTATTCGAACAAATTAAGAACATAGTTCCGCCTACCAAACAAGACCTTCTGCGGATAAATATTCGGCGTCCTCCCAGATCAGCCCGGCGTCCTCCCGATACAATTGAGGATCGACCAGCACTGCAAATTGGTCGAGGCGCAGTTTCGGCTCGGCGAACGCCACACGCCCGCAAGCGATGAGCCGCTGCCGTGCTTTGGGCGGTACTTGCACAATGTAAGGTTGGATGTCGCGCGCAATCGCACTCGACGGAATTTGCGGGATGGACAGTTTTTCGATCAACTCGCGTGCTTTGTCGTCGCCCGGTACAATGACCGGCACCATGCCGCTCTCGATCATCCGGAATTTCTCCGCGACATCGCGATAGGAGAAATCGGCAACGCCGCCGCCGACCTTGAAATCGTCGAAGATGGATTTGGCGTCCAGACCGTTCGGGCTCAGGCGCCAATAAACCTCGCCAAAGAAATCATCGATGGCGGCAGGTGAGAACAGGTTCTCGTGTTTGTGCATCATGCGCGCCGTGTCGTCGGATAGGCTTTTGATCTCGGGCGGCGGTGGATAGTCGGGTGCACGAAAGACCGTGAGCGTGCTGTCGTCGAATGGCCGGCGGCCCTCGCGATTGACCCGCCCTGCTGCCTGCGCGATCTGATCGAGGCCTGCTTCTGCGCGCCAACCTTTCGGGAAATCGACGTCGACGCCAGCCTCTATCAGCGAAGTCGCTATCAGGCGACAGGGCGCGCCGGCCTTGAGTGTTCGGCGGATCTTTTCGAGAATCGCGCGGCGGTGCGCTGCGAAATGGCGCGTGGTCAGATGCACAAGACCCTCGAGCCCGGCCGATTGCGCTTCCCGGTAGAGGGCGAGCGCATGTTTGCGGCTGTTCACGATGACGAGTCCCTGCTCGGAGCGCGCGAGCGCCTCGACGATGGCCGCGTCGTTCATATCTCCACCATGCACAAGGGTCACACGTCCAAGCTTTTCCGCTAACTTCTTCGGGTCAGGGGCAAGCTCGCGCTCCTCCGACAGATTGAACCCGCCCCTGAACCGCGGCTCCCCCAGTGCTGGCTGGGTCGCGGTACAGAGCACAATGCTGCATCCGTAGTTACGGACGAGCTCGTTGAGAGCGGCGACGCATGGGCGCAACAGCGGGCGAGGAATAGTTTGCGCCTCATCAAGAATAATGACGGAGTTTACAAGGTTGTGTAGCTTGCGACAACGCGATGTGCGGCTTGCAAACAGGCTCTCGAAAAGCCGCACATTGGTAGTGACAACAATTGGAGCGGCCCAGTCCTCCATCGCTAGTCGCATCTTGGCCCGGACAAACCGTTCACCCTCTTCGCTCTCGCTTATGTGATCTTGGCGTTCGTTCTCGATCTCGGAATGGTGCGCCAAAACGACATTGTGGCCCAGCACGCTGCGGAATATTTCGACTGTCTGATCGATGATCGACGTGAAGGGGATGCCATAGACGATCCGGTCCATACCGTGAGCTTTGGCGTGGTCGAGTGCGAATCCCAGCGATGCGAGGGTTTTCCCACCGCCGGTCGGAACTTCGAGCGTAAACACGCCGCGTGAAAGTCCGGCTTTGCCTCGCGCATGGGAAAGAACATGATTTCGCAAGACGCTGAGCTGACTATTACCAGCGCCGGCAGACAAATCCGCCATGTGAATATCGAAACGATTTATGAGATTTGCAACGATCGCTGCCAGTGTGGGCCATTCCCGGTCGATACTCTTGCCTTCCGCGCGGGAATAAAATTCCTCCGTATCACGGTAGTCGGCATCAACCAGGCAGGAGAATAACATTCGTCCGAACATCGCAAGCTGAAACGCTAGCCCATTCTCATTTGCCCCGCTTTTATCGCAATACGGCTTTAGTCTCGGGAGCAAATCACGGTAAGCATCTGACGAAAGCTGCTCTTGCCAAATCGGATCCAGCGCCGGGATACGCTTCTTAAGCCGTTCCGATAAGGCACGGTTGCCCAACCAGTTCGGCAGGCCGGAATGGTGGCCCGCAATGCAGTATGCTCCGATTAAAATCGCGAGTCGATCTGACGAAGTTGCAACTTCAAATTTTCTGATTTCGCAGGCGCCGGCTGTTGCGTGATCCGGGCTTGACCCCTTTCCGCTGATATAGTCCTGAAACTCACGCGAGTATTTGCCTAGGTCGTGGAGTAGTCCAATTTTAGCACCCAAACGGCCAGCGCCAAATTTTTCTGCGCGCCGTGAAGTCAATCGCGATACGGCTTTTAAGTGCTCAGCTAGTGGCTGCCACGAGTGCGGATTCTGATTTTCAAGCGAATGGGCAAAAAACATGCGATCTCAGTTCCATTTTTAACGTTCGGAATCCAAATCTGGAAACCCGTAGCTGCTTCTCTTGATGGAGAACGGCTCTCACCGTTGAGAGTAACAAAGCGAGAGGTAACCGCAATCCACGGTAAAACACCGATGCCTGTCAATTCGACCGGGTGTGAGTTGTTCGAAGTTTTGATTCACGGCCGCCGTCATCGCCCCTCGACGCTTCAAGAAATAGCCGCGTGAGATCCGTGTTTATGCAGTAACTGCTCCGCACGGTCTTTCTTCGTAACCTGCAGATGCTGAAGCCTTCCGTGCAAGGCCGACGCAAATCCGTTGGATGCTTGGTGCCAAAGTGTGAGCGCGAGCCGATCACTCTTGATACTCCCATCCTCCCAGAACTTGAGATGCATTATTTCCGCCATCTGCGGAAGGGAAACGCTCCTGTTGGACGGCTTGGGAAGGCATTCATAGTGGCTGGCTTGGGTAACTCGTCCCACGATCGCTGCGTTGAGGCCAAAGTGCCCGGCTGGGTCCATGGATTCCGGAAGGCGGTCGCAGATCGCTGCTGAAATTGGCGCAAGCACGATTATTGAGTTGAGGTCGAGGTGTGATCAGTATTGCGCGATCAACCAGTCGTGGAAAAGCTTGGCGTCTGGCGCAGCGAGCCGTTCGCGCGAGCCGACGAGATAGTAGGCACCGGCGCTTTGCACATAATCGACGAACGGTCGAACCAACTGGTCGCTTAGGCTCCATGGTTCGATCTCGATGCTTGACAAACAGGCGATGCCCAATCCTTCGCGCGCGGCCTTGGCTGCGATGAAGGAATGGCTGACTTCGAGGCGACCAGAACCGGTGACAGCGCGGGCGTCGTTCGCTCTGAGCCAGGCAGGCCAGCAGTCAGGACGGCGTGAGTTGTGAATCAGACAATAGTGATTGAGATCTTCAGGGGTTTCGATCGGGCCGAATTTTTCCAGCAGCTTCGGGCTGCACACCGGTGCGACGAAATCATCCCATAGATGGATGGCGCCGACGTTGGACCAGTCCTCGACCATTTTGAAATCGATCTGAGGCAACGATGGATCGTAGCTTTGCCCAGGCAGTTTGCCGAGGCGCACCGCGAGGTCGATGTTGTGGCGGTTGAAATCCACCGGGTCCATCGAACTTGAAATGTGCATCTCGATTTCTGGATAAGCGCAGGCAAAGCCTGTCATGCGTTCCATCAGCCACAGCGAGCCAATTGAAGGCAGGATGCTGACCGCCAGCGACCGGTGTTGCGTCATGATCTCGCGGGTCGCTTGCTCGACAGTGTCCAGCGCCGATGTCGCCGCCGCCAGATAGGATTTCCCGAATGGCGTCAACTCGACCTGACGGGTGAGGCGATTGAACAGCGAGTGATTGAGAAACGTCTCCAGGATTTTGATCTGCCGGCTGATCGCGGCCTGGGTGACGTTCAATTCCTCCCCCGCTTTGGAAAAACTCATGTGGCGTGCCGCCGCCTCAAAGGCGCGCAAAGCAAGCAGCGGTGGCAGGTTGCGTTTCATCATTCAAGTCTTGGTCGAGCGGTGCTGGTCCTGTCAATGCGCCTCAAGGCCCAGGTGCCTTCTCCGCTATTGTGCGAAGCAAAAGGAGAAGCCGTGTGCGATGCAATAGACATGCGGCGTTCGTTTCGAGCTGTCGTCATGCATCATCTTTAGTGATGCATGACGGAAAAATAATCGTTTGTGGCGACGTGGGCTAACACGCGATGTTCGAGCTGCGTCGATCGTCGATCAGGTCGCGCCATTCGCAGCTCGCCACGCAGGACGTTCAAGACACCAATGACAAACCTGACACAAACAAGTTTCTACGACTACGTCCCCATGATCGACCGCAAGCCCATGAAGTTGCCGGGCGGCGCGCGAGTGGCTGTAATCCCCTACGTTAACATCGAGCATTTTCCTGAACACTTGGCGGGCACGGCGCTGACGACGACCACGGCGGCGTTGACGCCCGACACCATGAACTATGGCTGGCGCGACTACGGTAACCGCGTGGGCTTGTGGCGGATGATCGACATCATGGATCCACTGGGCATGCGCGGCACCGTCTGTCTGAATTCAGACGCCATCCGCGAATACCCGCGCATTATCGAGGAAGGCTGCAAACGCAACTGGGCGTGGATGGGGCATGGCCTCAACAACTCGCCGGAAAGCTTCCTGACGCATCTCGATCCTGAGAGCGAGCGGCGGGTGATCTCCGAGGTGCTGACCACGATGGAGCAGGCGCTCGGCCGCAAGACCAAGGGCTGGATCGGCCCGTTCCTCAGCGAGACATTCGAAACGCCGCATATCCTTGCCGATCTTGGCGTCGAGTACCTGTGCGATTTCACGGCGGACGATCAACCGTTCAAAATCCACACCCGCACCGGCAGCCTGATTTCGATGCCCTACACCATCGAATTGAACGATGTGCCGGCGTTCCTCAATCTTGGCCAGCCCGCCAGCGTGTTCGGCGATATGATTATCGATCAGTTCGACGTGCTCTATGCCGAAGGCGCGACCAACGCGCGCATCATGCCGATCTGCCTCCATACCTTCCTCGTCGGTCAGCCATTCCGCGCCAAGCATCTCAAGCGCGCGCTGGAATACATCGCTGGTCATTCGGATATCTGGCTGACAACCGGAGACGAGATCAACGACTGGTATCGCAAGGACGTCCTTGCCAAGGAGCAGGCATGAGCAACCCGCCGCGCGCGCCATTTCCGCCACTGCTGGATCTTCGCGGGGCGGGGTGGACGGAAGCACGGATGGCAACGGCTGCCTCGGTGACGGCGGCTAACAACCGGGCTGTCTCGTTGGCCGCGGAAAAGCACCTCGATCTGACCGATCATGTCTACGGCTTCGGGCACTTCTGCGACGTTCTCGGGACCCGCGATGAGTGATTTTGACACACTCGATCTTGTCGGGGTCGCCGAAGGTGTCGCGACGCGCCGGTTCAGCGCTCACGAAGTGACGCAATGGAGTTTGCAGCGTGCCGCGACCGTCGGCCGGCGCTACAATGCTTTCTTTCGCCTCGACGAAGAGCAGGCTTTAGCGCGGGCCCGCCTGCTCGACGAATGTCAAGCACGGGGCGGCGATCTCGGCCCATTGCATGGCGTGCCTTTGGCGCACAAGGACATGTTCCCCGTTGCCGGACGCGAGATGCATGCCGGGTCGTTGATCCTGAAGGGCAATATCCCGCAGCGCACGGCGTTCGTGGTGGGACGGCTAGACGATGCCGGTCAGGTCAATATCGGCGCGCTGCATATGGCGGAGTTTGCATTGAGCCCGACCGGGTTCAATCATCACTACGGCTCCGGTCTCAATCCGTGGAATCCGCTGCATGTTTGCGGCGGGTCGTCGAGCGGCTCGGGCGTCGCGGTCGCGACGCGCGTCGTGTTCGGCTCGCTCGGCGGCGACACCGCAGGATCGATCCGGATGCCGGCGGCGATGTGCGGCATCACCGGCCTCAAGACGACATACCGGCGCATGAGCATGCAGGACTGCGTGCCGCTGTCATTCTCCCTCGACAGCCTCGGCCCGATTGCGCAGAGCGCGCGTGATTGTGCGCGGCTGCTGACCCACAGCTGCGGGCACAATCCTGCCGATGCCCTGAGCAGCAACAGGGCGGTGTCGGACTATGAAGCGCTGCTGGATGGCAAGTTGGCTGGGCTACGGATTGGCGTGCCCGACAAGTATTTCGCGGACGATCTGGATGACGAGGTGGCCGCGTGTCTGCAAGCCAGTCTGGATGTGCTCGCGGCGCGCGGTGCGCGGATTGTCCCGGTCGATGTGCCGGATATGGATTCGATCAACTCCCACGCGCAACTGGTAATGGCGGTCGAGGCCGCAACGTTGCATCGTAAGTGGATCGAAGCGACACCGGAACGATATTCCGATCAGGTGCGTAACCGCATCGATCAGGGCTATACCTATGCGGCGGTCCGATACGCCGAGGCGTTGTCGCTGCGAAGCCGCATCCTGCAGGAATTCCTGACCACCTCGCTGTTGGATTGCGACGTCCTGCATGTGCCGACGCTGACGATACAGACGCCGACCATCGACGCCACCTCGCGCGGCAATCCGGACGATATTCTCAAGCTGATCGGACGCGTGACGCGGACCACGCGCGGTTTCAACTATCTCGGTCTGCCGGCCATTTCGGTGCCTGCAGGTCTATCGAAAGCCGGGCTGCCGATGTCGTTTCAACTGGTGGGCCGTCCGTTTGCCGAAGGTATTTTGCTGCGCGTCGCCGATGCTTTTCAACGCGAAACCGATTGGCATCGCCGTCGGCCGCCGCTTGATGTCGAGGCATTGCCGCAGGCCAAAACGACCGCAGTGTCGTGAAGTCACCAGAAGAATTCGCCGTTTCTGCATTCAGCGGACATTCGTCGCACAGCTTATGAGGTAGCAGCATGAAATCAGGAAAATCGTATCTCCACCTTGCATTGGGCGCGCTATTGTTGACGGCCGGTCCGGTGATGGCGCAACAAGCTGCGATGTCGGACAACGTCGTGACGCTTGGCGTACTCAGCGATATGTCCGGCGTCTATGCCGACTTCTCCGGTATGGGATCAACCACTGCCGTGCAGATGGCGGTCGAGGATTTCGGCGGCAATGTCAACGGGGTGCCGATCAAAGTCATTCATGCCGATCATCTGAACAAGGCTGACGTCGGCACGGCCATTGCTCGCGAATGGTACGATCGCGATAAGGTTGATGCCATTCTTGATGCAAGCAACTCGGCGGTGTCGCTTGCGGTTGCCGGCCTCACCAAGGAGAAGGACCGCATCCTGATCATCGGCGGGTCGAGCACGACTCGGCTGACCACCGACCAGTGTTCGCCCAACACTATCCAATATATCTACGACGCCAACGCGCTGTCGAACGTCACCGCCAAGGCGCTGGTCGATAGCGGCAAGAAGAACTGGTTCTTCCTGACGGTGGACTTCGCGTTCGGTCATGGTCTGGAGAAAACCACTTCCGATGTCGTCAAGGCGGCGGGCGGGACGGTGGTCGGGGCGGTGCGCCATCCGTTGAATACGGCGGACTTCTCCTCCTACATCCTGCAGGCTCAGAATTCGAAAGCGGACATCATCGCGCTTGCCAATGGCGGCAGCGATACAGTCAACGCGATCAAGACCGCCAGCGAATTCGGCGTTTCCGGCAAGCAAAACGTCGCCTCGCTGCTGACGTTCATTACCGACGTGCATAGCATGGGCCTGAAGCAGGCGCATGGCATCGTGCTGACCGACGCATTCTATTGGGATTTGAACGACGAGACGCGGGCGTGGTCGAAGCGCTTCTTCGAGCGCGTCAAGAAGATGCCGACGATGGTGCAAGCGGGCATGTATTCCGCCACGATGCATTATCTTAACGCGGTCAAGGCCAGCAAAACCGACAAGGCTTCAACGGTGATGGCCGCGATGAAGGCGACGCCGGTGAATGACTTTTTCGCGAAGAACGGCACCATCCGCCCGGATGGCCTGCATGTTCGCGACATGTACCTGATGCAGGTGAAGGAGCCTTCGGAGTCGAAATACGACTGGGACTATTACCGCGTGCTGGCGAAGGTGCCGGCGGAGAAGGCGTTCTCGCCAGCCACTCCGGGTGCTTGCAGTTTCCTGAAATAGCGAGGGGCTCCTGGATGAACGTCGCAGCGATTGGCTGCCGCTGGAGGCCGTCTGTTGAAACCAATGACAGCAGTCCGCGGTGGCAACGCTGATCACTTCTGGCCATCGATGCCCGGCACTCATTCGACGTAGCGCTGCGTTCAAGGTGCCGTCACTGATGGGCCGCTGTGCCGATCTGACCTGTCGGAAGAGACATCGGGACTTCCCGATGATCTCTTCCAGGTCGCGCAAGATAGCTATCGATTGCTGCGCCAACGGAACGTGGTGCGGCCGGTCCATCTTCATTTTCGGCGCAGGCATCGCCCCTACGGCGGCATTCGTATCGAATTCGGTCCATTCGGCATATTGAAGCTTATCAGGCCGGACGAAGAAGAAGGGCGCCGGTTGACGTGCCGCCTTGATGGATGCCGCGCTGCGAGGTGTCCGGGCGCGGCACACGAAGGCCGGCGCAACGCGTGCCGCCGGGCGTGGTGCGCGCGAACGCCAGCTTATGACGATCTTCGAGGCGACCGGGAAGATGGCGCAGCTCCACACGCACGCCGCGGATCGCTCACGGCTGGCGCGATGCGGCTGTGCTGTTGCTGCCGGAACAACCCCAAAACAAAACTCCCGCACCTTCGACCCGCTGCGGGCGCGAAAGCGAAACGACGTTCAAAATCAGGAGTTTAGAAAATGCGTGGTGCCCAGGGGCGGGATCGAACCACCGACACTGCGATTTTCAGTCGCATGCTCTACCAACTGAGCTACCTGGGCCGCTGCCGGAACGAAAGCCCGGGCGCGCCGGGTTTATAGTGGGGTCGGAGCGTCGTGTCCACCCGTCAGCAGCGCTTTGTGGATGCCACGACGGGAAGGCGCCCCGGCGCGGCGGCTTGTCCTGTGGCGGCACCGCGTCAGTCGGCATCGTCGGGGTCGGTATCGCGGCCCGGCACGACGTAGGACCCCGACAGCCAGCGGTTGAGGTCGACGTCGCGGCAGCGTTCCGAACAGAACGGCCGGGATTCCGCCGTCGCCGGTTTGCCGCAGATCGGGCAAGGCTTCGCAGCTTCGCGCCCGTTCCCGTTGGGGGATGATGGCTTAGCCGGCATTGAGCCAGCCGTCGCGGATCGGGAATTTCTCGCCGCCGAGCAACGTGACCGTCTCGTATAGCGGCAGTCCGACCACGTTGGTGTAGGAGCCGACCATCTTCACCGCGAACGAGCCGGCGATGCCCTGGATGGCATAGCCACCGGCCTTGCCGCGCCATTCGTCGGAGGCGATGTAGCCGCGCAGGTCGTCGTCAGTGAGGCGCTTGAAGCGCACCCGCGTCTCCACCAGCCGCTGGCGGAAGGCCTCGTTCGGCGTCACCAGGCAGATCGCGGTATAGACCCGATGGTTGCGGCCAGACAGCAGCCGCAGGCACTGCGCGGCCTCGTCGGCCAGTTCGGCTTTGGGCAGAATGCGGCGGCCGACCGCCACAACGGTATCGGCGGCAAGGATGAAGGCGCCGCGCAGGTTGTCATCGAGTTTCAGCGCCGCGAGCGCCGCCTCCGCCTTGGCGCGCGCCAGCCGGTTGGCGCAGGCACGCGGCAACTCGCCCCGCTTCGGGGTCTCGTCGACGTCGGCCGGGCGCAGCGCGTCCGGCTCGATGCCGGCCTGATTGAGGAGCGCGAGACGGCGGGGGGAGCCGGATGCGAGAACGAGTTTGAGACGGCCAGACATAGGGGTGGATCACATGCGGTTGGATCGATTTCCGGGCGGTTCGCGGCGCGCGGACCGTATCGGAAGCCGTCCGCTTCGACAACCGGAGCCGAGGAACATTGCCAAATCCCCGTTCGGTTGCCATCAAGGAGGGATGATCCGGCCCTTTAACGACGCCACCCGCCAAGAGATCGCTAGACGTTGCGCCGCGTTCACGCGCGCCGCGTCGGATATCGGGGCGGGCGGACTGAAACGCGCCGCGGTGGCCATCACGCTGGCCCGGGTCGGTGATGGGGCCGAAGGCACCGCTTTGCTGCTCACTCTGCGGGCCGCCAGCCTGCGGGCGCATAGCAACCAGTGGGCGCCGCCGGGCGGGCGCTGCGATCCGGGTGAAACGCCGGTGGA
>CAUJJN010000192.1 GCA_963204905.1 Pseudomonadota bacterium | reverse complement strand
GCGACGCCGTGGGGAAGCGCCATCGATTATCGGGTCCCCGAGGTGCGGCGGTTCGCGATCGAAAACGCGCGCTCATGGCTCGCCAACTACCGGTTCGACGGTCTTCGCCTCGATGCGGTGCACGCCATCGTCGAAGCGGGCGATCCGCCGCTGCTTGCCGAATTGAGCCGGGACGTCGGAGGTTTCGCCGCCGCGACCGGGCGCGCGATCCATCTCGTGCTCGAGAATGACGACAATCGCGCCACGCTGCTTGATCCATCGACCGATCCGCCGGATGGACGCTATCGCGCGCAATGGAACGATGACTATCATCATGCATGGCACGTTCTGCTGACCAGTGAGGTCACCGGCTATTATCAGGACTATTCGGAGTCCCGTCGCGATATCGCGCGCGCGCTCGGTTCGGGATTCGTCTATCAGGGCGAGGCCTCGCACCATCGGGCGGGCGCGCATCGCGGCGAACCGAGCCGGCATCTGCCGCCGGCCGCCTTCGTCAACTTCCTGCAGAACCACGACCAGATCGGCAATCGCGCTTTCGGCGACAGACTCGAGACCATAGCAAACCCGCGCGCCGTGGAAGCCGCTCTCGCGATCACCCTGCTCGCGCCGATGCCGCCGATGCTGTTCATGGGCGAGGAATGGGGATCGCGAGCGCCGTTCCCGTTCTTTTGCGATTTCAACGACGATCTCGCGAAAGCGGTGCGTGAGGGACGGCGTCGCGAGTTTCGTGACGCCTATGCCACCCATGGCGATGAGATTCCCGATCCGCTCGATGAGGCAACCTTCCAGATCGCGCATCTCGACTGGGACGAACTCGCCTCGCCCGACGCGCGGCAGCGGCTCGCGCTGGTGCGCAGGCTGCTGACTGTTCGCGGGGAACGCATCGTTCCGCATCTGGCGTCGGCGCGGTTCGACAATGCCTGCGTGTCCGCGACGGGACAACTTTCGGCCCGCTGGCGGCTCGGTGACACGGGATGGCTGGCGCTTTTCGCCAATCTTTCGGAGACCGCGCGGCCGGCAGCCGAGCTGACAATCGCGGGCGAAGCGCTCTGGGCTGCTCCCGATCCGGATGTGGCGGCGCCGTGGTCCGTCGCCTGGACAATCGGAGAGCCTTGAATGCTCCTGACAATCCCGCGCGCGACTTATCGTCTGCAACTCACCGCCGAATTCAATTTCGACGCGGCGGCAGCCATCGCGCCCTATCTCAACAAGCTCGGCATCAGCCATGTCTATACTTCGCCGTTTCTCAAGGCACGGCACGGCAGCAGTCACGGCTATGATGTCGTCGATCACAATGCCGTCAATCCCGAACTCGGTGGCGAAGAGGGATTCAAGCGTTTCAGCGCGGCCCTGAAACGCGAAGATCTCGGACTGATCCTCGACTTCGTTCCCAACCACATGGGCGTGCACTTTTCCGACAATCCGTGGTGGCTGGACGTCCTCGAATGGGGGCGGTCCTCCCCCTTCGCGGCCTCGTTCGATATCGATTGGGATCTGCTGGCGTTCCGGGCGCGCGGCGGACTGTTGCTGCCGATCCTCGGTACTTCCTACGGCAACGCACTCCAGCAAGGCGACATTCAACTGCGTTTCGACGCCGCGACCGGCAGTTTCTCGGCATGGTATTTTGAGCACAAACTGCCGATCACACCGGAGCGCTATAGCGAAGTCCTGAACGTGATCGTCGACGAAGCGCAGGCGGCCGATACCGCGGTCGGGCAGCAGTTGGCGACGATCGCGTCGCGCTACAAGGGGCTGCGACGCCCGAACCGCACGCAAGCGCCGGACATGAAGGGCGAACTGTCCCGTCTCGCCGGGGCGCGGGAAGTCATCGATCGAGGGCTCGATGCCTATCGCGCCGGCCCCGACCGGCCGCCGCAGACCGCGGCGCTGCATCATCTGCTTGAACGTCAGCACTACAAGCTGGCCAACTGGCGTCTCGCCGCCAGCGATATCAACTATCGCCGGTTCTTCGACGTCAACGATCTGGCCGGTCTCCGCGTCGAGGACATCGCGACCTTCGAGAGAACGCATCGGCTTGTGCGGCGATTGATCGCCGAGAACAGTATTCAAGGCCTTCGGCTTGATCACATCGATGGTCTCAGCGATCCGGCGCAGTATTGTCAACGCTTGCAACGCCTGATCCGCACCGCCCGCGCCAACGCGCCCGGCCCCTTCTATCTGGTGGTCGAAAAAATCCTTGGAGAAGGCGAGGAGCTGCCGCGTTTCGCGGGTGTCCATGGCACCACCGGTTATGAGTGGATGAACATGATCACGCGCGGTCTCGTCGACGCCGCCGGCTTCGACAGCCTCGACGGCACGCTCCACCGCGCAGCCGGGATCAAGCCCGACTTCCCGCCTGTCCTTCTCGAGTCCAAGCGCCGCGTCCTCGAAACCCTGCTCGTCAGCGAGTTCACCGTGCTGACGAAATTGCTGATCCGCATCGCGAACGGCCACTACACAACGCGCGACTTCTCCGCCGACAGCTTGCGGCAGGCTCTCGAGCTTTATGTCTTGCACTTTCCGGTCTATCGCACCTACATCGATGCCAACGGGCCGTCGCCGAGCGATCGCGCGCTCATCGAACGGACCATCGCGCGCGCACGGGCGCATTGGCACGGCGCGGAGCGCAGTATCTTCGATTTCCTCTACAGCGTTCTCACCATGGATCTGGCGGCAACGGAGGGCGCAGCAACCGGCAGGCCGCGCATTCGCCGCTTTGCGCTCAAGGTTCAACAGTTCACCGGACCCTTGATGGCGAAATCGCTGGAAGACACCGCGTTCTATCGCTATCCCCGCCTGCTCGCGCTCAACGAAGTGGGAGGCGATCCCGCCGGCCACCGCGTTTCCGTGGCGTCGTTTCATGCGGCGCTGTCGAAACGCCAGACAACGTTTCCGCACGGCCTCACCGCCACCGCGACCCACGACACCAAGCGTGGCGAGGATGCACGGGCCCGCCTGACCGCGCTTCCGGAGCTTGCCGGCGAATGGAGAGACTGCGTCGCGCGATGGAAACGCATCAACAGGCCGCTCATTCAGAACGCCGACGACAATCGCAGCCCCTCCTCCGCCTTCGAGTATCTGTTGTATCAGAGCCTGGTCGGCGCGTGGCCGCTGCCATGGGATTCATCGTTTCCCGAACGCTTCAAGGCCTACGCGATCAAGGCTGCCCGCGAAAACAAGCTGGACACAAGCTGGCTGAACCCGAACATCGCCTACGAAAACGGACTGGCCGTTTTTCTCGATCGCATTCTCGGCGATGCAAATCGGGAATTTCTCGAATCGATCACGGCGTTCGCGAGCCGGCTGTCGCTGCTCGGCGCGCTGAATTCGCTCAGCCAGATCACGCTGAAGACGACCATGCCGGGCATTCCCGACTTTTATCAGGGCACCGAGTTCTGGGATTTGTCGCTGGTCGATCCCGACAACCGCCGCCCGGTCGATTTCGCCGCCCGTGACGCCGCCCTCGATCAGACTGGGCCGATGGACTGGCCTGTGCTGGTCGAGAACCGGACAAACGGCCACCTCAAGCTGGCATGGACGAAGACGTTGCTGGATATCCGCCGCGCGCTTCCAGACGTGTTCAGCAAAGGGACATATCACCCCCTCGTTGTCGAAGGTCCGGATCGCGATCACATCATCGCCTACGCGCGGGAACATCAGGACAACGCCGTGATCGTCGCGGTAGGCCGTGGCTTTGCCGGGATCACCGAGGGCGGACGGCATTGGCCGCGCGCCGCGTTTGACGCCACGCTCGATATATCCGCCTATACCGTCGATACTCCCGACCGCGCCGAGCGGACCGGGAAGCTGCCCGTCGCGGCAGCGATGACGGACCTGCCGGCTCTGGCGCTGATGGCGCGCAAACGCGAGCGCCGGGACGCCGCCATCAAGACGTAGGCATTGATGCCCATTGACGGCGAACGGGCACTGACGCACCGGGTGCCAGGATGTCCCGGCGATCGAAGCCGTATTTGGGAACCAACCGGCTTGACTCATCGACCACCATCGCCAACGCTATGGAATTGACGCAATGGCTGGGGAAATACCATGGCTTACAAATTCGAGCTCTACACCGACAAGGCCGGCGAAACCCGTTTCCGCTTCAAGGCGCCCAACGGGGAAATCATGTTCGGCTCCGAAGGCTATAAGCAAAAGAAGTCCGCGCAGGATGCCATCGCGTCGATCCAGAAGAACGCGGGCGGGGCGGCCGTCGAAGACAACACCGGCAAATAGCTGAACGCATTTCCGCCAATCGAACCGGGATCCGTGGCGACGGCGGCCGCGTTGCGCCGCCCCGTCGTCCCGCATGTCCATGGCTGCGCCGATGCGATGACGGGAATTCTGGACGAATGTCAGCGGATCGATAGTCAAAGACAACATCGCAACCAACGGACCGCGTTCTCAAGAATAGAACGACCGGTCCGGCATCGCTCACCATGGTGCGCTACCGAATAGCGTCCGCCGCGAATGATGCGAAATCCGGCCTCCCCGTTAAACGGTTTGATTACCTTACACGGCGAACGCCTTTGTCTTGTTTCGATCAGTAAGGATCGATGACGTATAAAGCGGCCGAATTCCATCATCGGCGCTTCATCCCACATGCTTCTCGATCAATTCTCCATCCTCATCGCCATCGGTTTTTCGGGCGCCTCGCTCGGATTGACGCTGTTCATGATGTGGATCGTCGCGCGCCGGCAAACGCACCTCCTGAAATGGTCGCTCGGCATTGCCTTGATCCTGGTCGGGCTCGCCTTCTTCGGAAGCGTGGTCGAGAGCTACAACGCCGCATTCCTGCTCGTCTCCTTCCTGTTTCTGATCGCCGGCTTCGGCCTGCTCCATGTCGGCTCGGCGAAATTCTGCTCCGGTCGCGCCGAATGGCTTTCGGCGGCGGCGATTGTCGTTCTTGGCAGTCTTTCGACAGCCATTGCCTTCGCACTGGGCTATTCCGGCATCGGCACGATGGCGGGGAACATCGTGATCGGCGTGCTGATGCTCGCTTCCGCCCATCAATACTGGACCGCCCGCGCGGAATCGCGTGTTCTCATGTCGGTTAACGCTGCGCTCTATCTGATCGTCTCGCTATCGTTCGTGCTGTGTGGTTATGCGCTGCTCCACGAAGCGCAGTACGTTCTGACGGCGCGGCCCTCGAACTGGGCCGAGGACATCAACTCCATTGTCGTCATCGTCGGCTTGACCAGCATCGGCACCTTGTCGCTCGCGCTCAATCAGGCGCGCATCGCCAACCGGCACAAACGCGAAGCCATGACCGACGCTCTCACCGGGCTGATGAACCGCCGGGCGTTCTTGCAAAATCCGTCGGCTCCCGTTCCTGCGGGAACGGCGCTGGTGGCGATGGACCTCGACTACTTCAAGAAGATCAACGACCACTTCGGCCACGACTGCGGCGACCAGACGCTGAAAGCGTTCGCCGAACTCATCCGCGCCAACATTCGCCCGACCGATCTTGCCGCGCGCATGGGCGGCGAGGAGTTTTGCATCGTCATCTCCGATGAAAACCCACGCGCACCCACCGCCATCGCGGAACGCATCCGGGAGCAGGTCGAGGCGATGACGATTCCGACGACGGGCGGCCTCATCCGCACCACCGTCAGCGCCGGAATTTCGTATTCCTCGGGCAACGAGACCTTGCAGTCGTTGCTGATCCGTGCCGACGAGGCGCTCTATGACGCCAAGTCCGAGGGGCGCAACCGCGTCCGAACATCAAGCCTCGACAGGCTGGCCGCGTAGAACCTTCGCACCGGACGACGACCCGCTCCGCACATCGATGGCGCGATCGCGTCAGCGCCCTACAATGATGCCGTCCACGATCGATCCCACCCCATCCTGCGACCGTTTCTCCGCACCGCAATTTCCCCTTGGGGGTGTTGAGAAGGCTGTGGTTTCATGGGAAGACGACAGCCAGTCTCCAACCTCGTGAGTGCCACGCCATGACCTATCGCGCGCCCATCAACGACATTCTGCTGGCCCTCAATCACGGCGCTGGCTTGCAGGCCGCGGTCGACGCCGGCCATCTGGGCGATTACGACGCCGACATCGCCGCTGCCGTGCTGGAGGAAGCCGGCAAGTTCGCGAGCGACGTGCTGGCGCCGCTCAACCGCGTCGGCGACCAGAACGGTGTCAAGCTTGCCGACAACAAGGTGACCACCGCGCCGGGTTGGCCGGATGCCTATCAGCGCTGGACCGCCGCGGGCTGGAACGCAGTCGCCGGCAGCGAGGAATTCGGCGGCCAGGGATTGCCGGGGGCGGTCAACGCCGCCTGCACCGAAATCTGGAGCGCGGCGAACATCGCGTTCGAACTGTGCCCGCTGTTGACCGCCAGCGCCATCGAGGCGCTCGACGCCCACGGCAGCGCGGAGTTGAAGAACATCTACCTCGCCAAGCTGATCTCCGGCGAATGGCCCGGCACCATGCAATTGACCGAGCCGCACGCGGGCTCCGACGTCGGCCTGCTGCGCTCGCGCGCCGAGCGCGCCGGCGACGGCACCTATCGCATCAGCGGCACCAAGATCTTCATCACTTACGGCGACCACGACATGACTGATAACATCATTCATTTCGTGCTGGCGCGCCTGCCGGACGCACCCGCCGGCACCAAGGGCATTTCGCTGTTCCTGATTCCGAAGTTTCTTGTCAACGCCGACGGCTCGCTCGGCGCGCGCAACGATGTCTATCCGTCCGGCGTTGAACACAAGCTCGGCATTCACGCCTCCCCCACCTGCACCATGACCATGGGCGACAACGGCGGCGCGGTGGGATACCTGATCGGCGAGGAAAATCGTGGGATGCAATGCATGTTCACGATGATGAATCAGGCGCGCCTCGGCGTCGGCCTGCAAGGCGTCGGCCTTGCCGACCGCGCCTATCAGCAGGCCCTCGCCTACGCGCAGGAACGCAAGCAGGGCAAGGGCATCGGCTCGACCAGTACCGGCCCCGATCCGATCATCGTCCATCCGGACATCAAGCGCATGTTGCTGCAAATGCGCGCGATGACCGCGGCCGCGCGCACGATCTGCTACGCCACCGCCGTGGCGTTGGACGTCGCCGCCCGCGCCAAGGACCCCGCCGTCCGCGCCGCCGCCGCCGCGCGCGGCGCTCTGCTCACCCCGATCGCAAAGGCGTTCTCCACCGACATCGGCAACGAGGTCGCTTCGCTCGGCGTCCAGATTCACGGCGGCATGGGCTTCATCGAGGAGACCGGCGCGGCGCAACACCTGCGCGATGCCCGCATCACACCGATCTACGAGGGCACCAATGGCATCCAGTCGATCGACCTCGTCACGCGCAAGCTCGGCGTCAAGGGCGGCGAGTCGGTGTGGGCGCTGCTTGGTGAATTGTCCGACATCGTCAAGCGCGTCGAAACGTCGAACGATCCGGCGTTCGGCCCGACCGGTGCGAAACTGCGCGAGGCGCTGGAGTCGCTCGAACGCACCAGCCGCTGGCTGCTCGAACGCCTCGGCACCGCGCCGAACGAAGCCCTCGCGGGCGCGACGCCCTATCTCCGCCTGTTCGGTTCGACACTCGGCGGCTGCATGTTGGCCAGCGAGGCGATGGCGGCGCGTGACAGCGGCGACCAGTTCGGCGATCCGAAGCGTTACGTCACGCTGGCGCGGTTCTTTGCCGAGAATGTCGCGGTGCAGGCCGCCTCGCTCGAACGCACGGTGGTTGAAAGCGCCGAAACGGTGCTCGGGGCGGACGCGATTTTGCTGGCCTGAAACGGGCGCCAAGGCCGCACATTTTCGTCACCGTTTCGCCGCAAGAATCCCCGACGCGAAAGGACCCCTCATGACCGACCATCTGACCGTGACCGACACCGAGGCCACGCGCGTCATCGCCTTCAATCGCCCCGACAAGAAGAATGCGCTGACACAGGATATGTATCGGGCCACCACCGTCGCGATCAACAGCGCGCAGGACAACGCCGCGATCCGTTGCCTCATCCTCACCGGCGGCAAGGGCGTGTTCACCGCCGGCAACGACCTCGAGGATTTTCTCAAAGGCGGCACCGCCAGCGCCGACAAACCGCGCCCTTCCGCCGCGCTCGGCTTCCTGCACGCGCTCGCGCGCAACACCAAGCCACTGGTCGCGGCGGTTGACGGTATCGCCATCGGCGTCGGCACCACGATGCTGTTTCACTGCGACTACGTCGTTGCCAGCGCCAATGCAAAATTCTCCACGCCCTTTATTCATCTCGGACTGGTGCCGGAAGGCGCATCAAGCCTTCTGATGCCGCGCGCCGTCGGTCATCAACGCGCCTTCGCCACACTGGTGATGGGCCGTTCGCTCAACGCCGACGAAGGACGCGACGCCGGGTTCGTCAATGACGTGGTCGCGGCGGGCGAAGCTGACGCTCAAGCCCTGAAGGTCGCCCGTGAAATTTCCGCGCTACCGGCGGAAGCGGTCGCGATCTCCCGCAAGCTGTTGAAGCCTTCGCCGGAGGAATTGATCGAGCGGATCGATCACGAGAGCGCGTTGTTCGGCGAGCGCATGCGTTCGCAGGAAGCAGTCAACGCCTTCAAGGCCTTCTTCGCGCGCAAGAAGGCCTGATCGAACGAACAAAACGAACTAGATCTCTGCATATATCTCGAGCAGGTTGCCGTCCGGATCACGGAAGAACAACGTTCGATGCCCGAACGACTGATTGGTCGGCGGCGAAAGTAACTTGACACCATTGGCCAGAAGTTCATCGGCACACTGGTCGACCTCCGATGCCATGACTTTGAACGCAAGCTGAAGCGCGGCGCTGCCGTCTGGTGTCGGAGCATCCGCCGCAGTCCGGCTTGGCGTCGCCAATGCCAACGTATTGCCGCCAACCTGATACTCGATCCACTTCGGCGAAAGCTCTCGGATCAACGGAAACCCGAGTATGTTTTCATAGAAGTGCCGCATGCCAACCATGTCGCGCGCGAAAATGACCGTATAGTCGATTGAACGAATGGCGCGAAAAGCCGATAAGCCACGTTGCCCCTGGCGATCCGATTGTGCACTCATCAAAGTGTCCTGGATGTTCCCGATTTCCCGGAATATCGCAAAGTTCATTGCCGCAAAACAACCGATTTATTGAGTTGGAAATTCATGGTTTCTCCCACTCTCGATAACGAAACCGGTTTCCTCTCCCCCGGAAAACCCTCTAAGATCGGCCATTCTCTCACGCGCACCCCGGCGCGGCGGACCGTTGAATGACCACGCTTCTCGTTACCCATCCTGCATGCCTCGATCATGTAATGCCGGCCGGACATCCGGAATGCCCGGACCGGTTGCGCGCCATCGAGGCGACGCTCGGCGAGGATCGTTTCAGCACCCTCGTCCGCGCCCTTGCACCGGAAGGCTCGCTTGACGCAGCAGCGCTGTGCCACACTGATCACCTCATCGACGAACTGCGCCATATCGCGCCGACTCAGGGATTCGCTTTCATCGACGGTGACACCTCGATGTCGCCGGGCACATGGGAGGCGATCTTGCGCGGGATGGGCGGCGCTATCGCCGCCACCGAAGCCGTGCTGGCGCGTGCGCATGACAATGCATTCGTCGCGATCCGGCCGCCCGGCCATCACGCCGAGATCGGCAAGCCGATGGGGTTCTGCTTCTTCGATAACGCCGCCATCGCCGCGCGCCACGCGCAGCGCAAGCACGGCCTCGGCCGTGTCGCCGTTGTGGATTTCGACGTGCATCACGGCAACGGCACTCAGGATATTTTCTGGGCCGACCCAACCGTGATGTATTGCTCGACGCATCAGATGCCGCTTTTTCCAGGCACTGGCGCGCGCTCCGAGCGCGGCGAGCACGACACCATCGTCAACGCGCCGTTGATGTCCGGCGACGGCAGCGTGCAATTCCGCTCCGCCTTCGAGGATCTGATCCTGCCGCGCCTCACCGCCTTTGCACCGGAACTGATCGTGATCTCCGCCGGATTCGACGCCCATCGGCGCGACCCGCTCGCCACCCTCGAACTCGACGCGGAGGATTTCGGCTGGGTGACTCGCCGGCTGATGGATGTCGCCGATAAAAGCGCGGGCGGCCGCGTCGTCTCCGTGCTGGAAGGCGGTTACGATCTGCGAGGCTTGCAGGAATCTGTCGCCGCGCACGTCACGGCGTTGATGGGAAAATAGCGTTCCGCCACATTCCGTCCTCACCTGTCCTTATCATCGCACGCGACCGACATCCTGCAGGAACCTGACCATGGCCGACACCAACCATGCCGATATCAAGAAACTGAGCTTCGAGCGCGCGCTGGAAGAGCTCGAATCGATCGTCACACGTCTCGAAGGCGGTCAGGTCGCGCTTGAGGAATCAGTGACAATCTACGAGCGCGGCGAAGCCCTGAAGCGGCGCTGCGAGGAATTGTTGCGCCAGGCTGAAGCGCGCGTCGATAAAATCACCACCGACGCCAAGGGCCAGCCCAGCGGCACCGAGCCGCTCGATGTTCCGTCATAACGACCATCGCAACAATCGAGCCCGCTATCATCGTTCGGAGACTTTGATTTAACGACAATGTCGGCTTTACTGGGGATGCGGTATCAAGCATCCGCGCCGAGCACCTGTTTTCAATCGAAAAGAGCGCCAGATTGCTGAACGCATTTCCTTTGTCCGGCAGCGGGAATTTCAGACCGCCGCTTACGCTCCTTCCAACCGGGTTTTGAGCGTGCGCGTCCAACGCCGCCGCGTAATCTATGTTCAGGGTTACGATCCCCGCGGGCTCGCGCAATATTATCGCCTGTTCCGGACCGAACTGCGCAAGTCCGCGGCTCTCTATGGTTTGCAGGCAAAAGTCGGCCGGCCGCGGAGCACGAACGACGACACGATGACGTCGTGGTCAATCGAAACGCAGGGCCACGGCTGGCACACCCACGTCGACTACGATTTCCTGCGGTGGGAGGATCTCATCAAAGGCGATTTCGCCGTTCCGATCTGGAAAACGGCGCTGCAAGGAGTCGCCACTTATTGCCGCGCGTTTTTCGCAGGAGTCATCCCGCGCGTCTGGAAAGCGCACTGGCGTTTCGGGATGTTCATCACCTATCCGCATTTCGTGCTGCTGAATCTCGCAATCTGGTCGGCTGTGCCGGCGTGGATCATGGCCGCCGTCACGAGCTATCTCGGCGCGCCAACATCCCTCACATGGATGGCGATCATTGCGGTGTATTTCGGCACGCTATGGGCGCTGCTGAAATACACAGAGAAACGCACCTACGCGCTCTACCTGATGTCGGACACCATCTTCACATGGCAGTTCGCGCATCGCGAACGCCCTGAATGGGATCGCCGGATCGATCGCTTCGCGCAGCACCTGGTCGAAATCGCGCGCACCAGCGACGCGGAGGAGATCATGGTGGTCGGCCATAGCTCCGGCTCGTTTCTCGGCATCGAGATCGTGGCGCGAGCGCTCGCAATTGATCCCGACCTCGGACGCCACGGCCCGCGCATCGTGCTGCTGACGTTGGGCGGCAACCTGCCGATCGTCGGTTTCTTTCCGGCCTCGAAGCCGTTTCGCGAGCACCTGCGGCAGCTGGCGGTGACGCAGGCGATCGACTGGATCGACTGCCAATCCCGCAAGGACGTGATGAACTTCTATCCGTTCGATCCGATATCCGGTCACGGCCTCGACGTCGGCGCCGCGCAACGCAACCCGATCGTGGTGCCCATCCGGTTTCGCGACATGATCGATCCGGCCCACTATAACCGTTTCCGTTGGCGGTTCTTTCGGGTCCACTTCCAGTTCGTCATGGCGAGCGAACGGCCGCACCCGTTCGACTTTTACGCGATTGTTTGCGGTCCCATTGCATTGCGTGACCGGGTTGCCGATCCTGCCGCGGCGCTGACAGCCCTCGCCGGACAAGCCCGGCCGGCGGCAATCTCCCCTCTTCCGCCTGTGTCAGGGGCGCGATAAAGGAACTTCCAGCCTCTCCAGGTCGTTAAGGTGAATGGAGAATTTGAACCATTGCGCCGCGCGGCCTGACCAATAGCAACGCCAAAAGTTGGCTTTGGGTAGGAGGCTTGGTATAAGATTGGAAACACTATACATTTGCAAGTTCGTCTCACAGGCCAAGCTTTTGGCCAAGAGACTGAAAATGCTTGTGTAAATGCCGAAAATCAGACCGCGCGGCAAATGTGACAAAGATCACAGTTCACGGATGCAGCGCTTGATAGGCTCGAAACCGTTTTCCCTGTTCAGGGGCTTCAGGATGCCGGGTGCCCGATGCGCAAGGGTTGCGCAGCACCCATATTCGTCCGCGTGGCCATGCTGACATGCAAATTGGAACTCTGCCGTGACAAGCTTCAGTAAGACACCGCTTCTCGACACGATCCACACTCCTGACGACTTGCGCAAGCTCAAGATTGAGCAGGTTCGCCAGGTCGCCGACGAACTGCGGCAGGAAACGATCGATGCCGTGTCGGTCACCGGAGGGCATTTTGGCGCCGGCCTTGGCGTGGTCGAATTGACCACCGCGATCCATTACATCTTTGATACGCCACGCGACCGGCTGATCTGGGACGTCGGCCATCAGGCCTACCCGCACAAGATCCTCACCGGCCGCCGCGACCGCATCCGCACGCTGCGCACCGCCGGCGGCCTCTCGGGCTTCACCAAGCGCTCCGAGAGCGACTACGATCCCTTTGGCGCGGCGCATTCGTCCACCTCAATATCCGCCGGTCTCGGCATGGCCGTGGCGCGCGACCTCTCCGGCGGCAAGAACAACGTCATCGCGGTGATCGGCGACGGCGCAATGTCGGCTGGTATGGCTTATGAAGCGATGAACAACGCCGGCGCGATGAATTCGCGGCTGATCGTCATCCTCAACGACAACGACATGTCGATCGCCCCGCCGGTGGGCGCGATGTCGAACTATCTGTCGCGGCTTTATTCCGGCAAGACCTATCGCACCATCCGCGAGGCCGCCAAGCAGCTCGGCAAGCATTTGCCGAAGATGATCGCCGACCGCGCCGAGCGCGTCGAGGAATATTCACGCGGCTTCATGACCAACAGCGGCACGCTGTTCGAGGAGTTGGGCTTCTATTACGTCGGCCCGATCGATGGCCATAACCTCGACCACCTGTTGCCGGTGTTGAAAAACGTCCGCGACATGGAAGACGGCCCGATCCTGGTTCATGTCGTCACTCAAAAGGGCAAGGGCTACGGCCCGGCGGAAGCTGCGGCCGACAAATATCACGCCGTGGTCAAGTTCGACGTCGCCACCGGCACCCAATCGAAATCGAAGCCGAACGCCCCCGCCTACCAGAACGTGTTCGGCCAGTCGCTGGTCAAGGAAGCCGAGAAAGACGACAAGATCGTCGCCATCACCGCGGCGATGCCATCCGGCACCGGGGTCGATATTTTCAACAAGGCTTTCCCGAAGCGCACGTTCGACGTCGGCATCGCCGAGCAACACGCGGTGACGTTCGCCGCAGGTCTCGCGACCGAGGGCTACAAGCCGTTCTGCGCGATCTACTCGACCTTCCTGCAACGCGGCTACGATCAGGTTGTTCACGACGTCGCCATTCAGAGCCTGCCGGTTCGCTTCGCCATCGACCGGGCTGGTCTCGTTGGCGCCGACGGCGCGACGCACGCGGGATCGTTCGACAATGCCTATCTCGGCTGCTTGCCGAACTTCGTGATCATGGCTGCGGCGGACGAGGCCGAGATGGTGCACATGGTCGCTACGCAGGTTGCGATCAATGATCGGCCAAGCGCATTGCGCTATCCGCGTGGCGAGGGTCGTGGCGTGGAGATGCCGGAAGTCGGCGTGCCGCTGCCAATCGGCAAGGGCCGTATTGTCCGTCAGGGCAACAAGGTTGCGCTGCTGTCGTTCGGCACCCGCCTCGCCGACTGCGAGAAGGCCGCCGACGAACTCGCCGCGCATGGTCTGTCCACCACCGTCGCCGACGCGCGCTTCATGAAGCCGCTCGATGTCGACATGGTGCTGAAACTGGCGCGTGAGCATGAAATCCTGCTGACCGTCGAGGAAGGCTCGATCGGCGGCTTCGGCTCGCATGTCATGCAGACGTTGGCCGAACACGGAATGCTCGACAGCGGTCTGCTACGTTTCCGCTCGATGGTGTTGCCGGACGAGTTCATCGATCACAACACTCCGGCGGCGATGTATGCCTATGCCGGCCTCGACGCGAAAGGCATCGTCGCCAAGGTGTTCGAGACCATCGGCAGGGACCAGGCCGGGACCATCAAGCTGGCGGGCGCGTAAGCCCCGAGCCGAACGGCGATCGAAACCCCGCTTCCGGCGCGCCGGGAGCGGGTTTTTCATTTGCCACGACCGCGATAGATTGTTCGCGACATGATACAGAAACGCAAACGTGCCGATCTGCTGCTGGTCGAACGCGGCCTGTTCGACAGCCGCGCGCGAGCCCAGGACGCGATCGCGCATGGCCTCGTGACTGCCGACGGCAAGGTGGTTGCCAAGCCTTCCGAAACAATTCCGGACAGTGCCCTTATCGAAGCCGCGCCCGCGCATCCCTGGGTATCGCGAGGCGGCGTGAAGCTCGCGGGTGCGCTCGCGCAATATCCGGTCGAGATAGAGGATCATATCTGTGTCGACATCGGAGCCTCCACAGGCGGCTTCACCGAGGTGCTGCTGAGCGAAGGTGCGGCTCTGGTATTTTCCATCGACGTCGGCACCAACCAGTTGCACGACAGCCTGGGCGGGCATCCGCGCATCGTCTCGATGGAGCAGACCGATATCCGCAGCTACGACGGCAAGCGGCTGCCGCAGCGCCCGGACGTGGTCGTGATCGACGCCAGCTTCATCTCCCTGAAGCTGATCCTGCCGGTGGCGCTGCAACTCGCCGCCGCGCCGATGAGCCTGCTGGCGCTGATCAAGCCGCAATTCGAAGCGCCGCGCGCCGCGATCAAGAAAGGTATCGTCCGCGATGCCGCGGTCCACAAGGCCGTTTGCGAGGACATCGCCGCTTTCGCGGCATCGCTTGGCTGTACGGATATCAAGGTGTTTCCATCAAGCATCGCCGGTGGCGATGGCAATATCGAATTTTTCCTCGGCGCACGTCGTGGCTGAAACCCTTCTCATCGATCACCTCGGTCAACGTGGCGACGGCGTCGCACACGTCAATGGTGTGACACGCTATGTGCCCTATGCATTGGCCGGCGAAACGGTGGATGCCATCCCGTTGGCGGCATCTGACCATATGCAGCTTGTCGCCGTTCGAACGCCGAGCCCTCAGCGGATCGATGCGTTCTGTGCCCATTTCGGCACTTGCGGCGGCTGCGCCATTCAGCACTGGCAGCCTGCCGCCTATCGCGCCTGGAAACGTCAGCTTGTCGTCGATACGCTGGCGCGCGCCGGCATCGACGTCGAGGTCGCCGATCTCATCGACGCCCATGGCGCCGGCCGCCGTCGCGTCACGCTCCACGCCCGCCGCACGCCCGATGGTAGTTTTCCGGTCGGATTCGCAGCACCAAACAGCCACGCGATAATCGCCATCGACGCTTGCCCAATTCTCGACCCGGCTCTCGGCGGTGCGCTCGAGGCCGCTCGCGCCATCGCCGCCCGGCTGACTCCCGTTGCGAAACCCCTCGATATCCAGATCACCGCCGCCGACAACGGGTTAGATGTCGACGTTCGGGGGTCAGGCCCTCTCCCTTCCAAAGCCATCGCCGCGCTGTCGCAACTCGCGGAGCAATACAAGCTGGCGCGGTTGACGCGTCACGGCGAGTTGGTGCTGATGCGCGCGCCGCCGGTTGTCACAATGGGCACGGCATCGGTACCGCTGCCGCCGGGCTCGTTCCTGCAAGCGACGGTCGCCGGCGAGGAGATTCTGGCCGCCCTTGTGGCCGCGCATTGCGGCAAGGCGAAGCACATCGTCGACCTGTTCTGCGGTGTCGGGCCGTTTTCCCTCCGGCTGGCTGCGAAAGCGCGCGTCACCGCTTTCGACAGCGACGCCGGCGCGATCGCATCGCTGCAAAAAGCGGCTGCCTCCGCCCGCGGCCTGAAACCGATTGCCGCCAGTGCGCGCGACCTGTTCCGGCGACCATTGGTGCCGCAGGAATTGCGCGACATCGATGCGGTGGTGTTCGATCCGCCGCGTCAGGGAGCGGAAGCGCAAAGCAAGCAACTTGCCGCCAGCAAGGTGCCGGTGATCGTTGCCGTGTCGTGCAACATCACGACGTTTGCGCGCGATGCTGGCATCCTGATCGACGGCGGCTACAGAATCGAAACCGTCACGCCGGTGGATCAATTCCGCCACACGCCGCATGTGGAGCTGGTGGCACGCTTCGCCCGATGATCGCCGCCCGTCGCCCTATCGGCCCCACCGTTCCTGCCAGATCTTCTCGCCGATCATGCAATTGACGCGCGGCTCCTTGCTCGCCGCTGGCACGACGGGCCGCTCCGGCATCCGCCCCGCCACCTCCATCACCAGCTTGGTGCGGATCGCTTCACGAAATTTCTCGCGACTCTTGATCGGCACCACGAAGGAACCAAGGCCGCCGATCACGCAGTCTTCGTAGTAATAATCGAGGTTTTCGATATCCATCGTGGAATAGCTCGGCTCCTTCACCATGATCGGCAGACCGTTGATGACGACACCCTTCTCCACCGCCGCATCGCGCGCCGTCGTCACCGGCATTCCGTTGTTATTAGGACCGTCGCCGGAAATATCGATCACACGGCGGATGCCGCGATACTGATTCTGCTCAAACAACGGCATCGCGAAATTGATTGCGCCCGAAATCGAGGTCCGCGATGCTCGGCGAACCGGTGTCTTGAGAATCTCGGCAGCAACCGCGTCGGCGGATTCAGGCCCATCGATGATGCGCCACGGGATGATCAATTTCTGATCGGTCGATGCGGCCCATTCGAAGTAGGTGACGGCGACTTTTCCGGTCGGCCCTGCTTTCAAGGCTTGAAGAAACTCCTTCGAGACGATCGCCTGCGCATAACCCTCGCGCTGCACCGTCAACTCCTCGATATCCATGGAATAGGAGACATCTACCGCCAGCACCAATTCGACATCGACGGTGATATCGGAAGTCCTGGCGTCGGCCATGCGAGGCGGCGCCTGGGGCGCGGCATTGACGGCAACATCGCCAGCCATGGCGCCTATGGCGAATAGCACTCCGATCGAGACGTACCAGCGCATCGCGGCCTCCCGTCGCCCCCGGCAATGGTGCCACAGCGGGACAAATCCGCAAGACCGGAGCCGCCAATGTACCCGGGCAGGTGATGACCTCATTTACCAAGACTTTACCGCGGTATTTTACAACCGGGAGCAAACCCGCCCCCGAAATGGGGGATCGGTTCCCGACTGGAAAAAGCCCAACAGCGCCAAGCCGGTTCTGACGCCATGCATTCTGGCGATGCAGTGTCGTGCGCCGATTGCGACCAGAACGGGAGCCTATCCACGGTCACCCAGAAGGACGATGAGATGCTTTCGCAAATCTCCATCAAGGCCAAATTGATCACGCTGGTCTCAGTTTTGTTGCTGGCGCTGACCGCGACCGGAACCTTTGCCGTGATCGAGATGCGCGCGATCAACACAGCCGCCCAGGATATCAAGGCAAACTGGTTGCCAAACATTCGCCTGGTGAGCGAATTGCGGACTCAATCGGCGCGTTACCGCGCTGTACTCCGCGACTATCTGACTGAACCGGATGAGGCCTTCATGGCTGACATCCAACGCAACCTCGACGCTCGCGCGAAGGACTACGAGACTGCCGACAAGGCCTATGCTCCGCGCATCACGTCTCCGCAGGAAGCCGCGCTGTATCAGGAACTGTCGCACAACTGGAAGACGTTCCGCGCCGCCGTTGACGACGTGGTTGCCCACGCCCGCAAGCGCGAGGTCGCGCAGGCGCGCGCCGTCAACGCCACCCGGGCCACGCCGGCGGGACGTAAAATGGACGCGGTAATGACCAAGATCGTGGCGCTCAACGATGATGGCGCCGCCGCCTCCGGTCAAAACGCTGAGCGCGCCTACGCGACCGCCTTCGGCGTACTGCTCGCCGTGTTGTCCTGCATGGTGCTGCTGGGACTCGCTTCCGCCGTGCTGGTGGTCCGGGACATTTCGCGCGGCATCGGCTCGATGCTCTCTTCCATGCACGCCTTGTCGGCCGGAAATCTCGACGTCGAAATTCCGCGGCGGGGTGAGCGCAGCGAAATCGGCGAGATCGCCGATACGCTCCAGCATTTCAAGGCCGCGCTGATCGCCAAGAAGAATAGCGACGAGGCGGCAGCCGACGAGGCCAACGCCAAGCTGCGCCGCGCCGAGACCATGGACAAGGTCACCCGCAACTTCGAAACCATGGTCGGTGAAATGATCGGGTCATTGTCCTCGGCCTCCAATGAAATGGAGGCCACTGCCACCGCGCTGACCGGCACGGCCGACACCACGCGACGGTTGTCCAACTCCACCGCCAACGCGTCCCACGACGTCTCCGAGAGCATCCAATCCACCGCTGCGGCGACCGAAGAGATTACCTCGTCGGTCCATGAGATCAGCCGTCAGGTGCAGGAGTCGAACCGGGTGGCGCAGACCGCCGTGATCCAGGCCCAGAAAACCGACGCCAGCATCCAGCAGCTGTCGCACGCTGCCGCCCGCATTGGTGACGTCGTCAAGCTGATCACCGCCGTCGCCGAACAGACCAACCTTCTGGCGCTGAATGCCACCATCGAAGCCGCCCGCGCCGGCGAGGCCGGACGTGGCTTCGCCGTCGTCGCCTCCGAGGTCAAGGCGCTGGCGTCGCAGACCGCGAAGGCGACCGACGAAATCGGCACGCAGATCGCCGAGATGCAGGCCGCCACGCAGGATTCGGTTGCGACCATCAATGAGATCAGTGCGACCATCAATCTGATATCGGAAATCTCCTCCACCATCGCCGCCGCCGTCGAGGAACAAGGTGCTGCGACCCAGGAGATTGCTCGCAACGTCCAGCAGGCGGCTGACCTGTGCGGCAACGTCGCGAGCAACATCACTGAAGTCGATCGCAGCGCGGGTGAAGCGGGCGCCGCCTCATCCCAGGTTCTGGCGGCGGCGCAGTCCCTGTCGATGGAGAGCCACCGGTTGCAGACCGAGGTTCACACATTCCTCGAAACCATTCGCGCCGCATGAGCCGCATCAGGAACAAACCGTAACGATGATCGGCGGCACAGGCCCGCCGAACTGTTTTCAACCGCGGCATTCACGAAATCAGTGATCGTTTCGCTGGAAAATGATGTAGTGTTCGGTCTCCCAGCATATGGCGACGCGCATGGGCGACACCGTCATCAAACCACGTATCAGGACACGGACCAAAGCCGCGCCCAAGACCGAGCGGCCACGCCTTCACAAGGTCATCCTCGTCAACGACGACTACACGCCGCGCGACTTCGTGGTGAGGGTGCTCAAGGCCGAATTCCGCATCACCGAGGATCAAGCCTACAAGGTGATGCTGACGGCGCATCAGCGCGGGGTCTGCGTGGTTGCGGTCTTCACCAAGGACGTCGCTGAAACCAAGGCGACACGCGCCACCGACGCCGGCCGTGCCAAGGGTTATCCGCTGCTGTTCACTACCGAGCCCGAGGAGTAATGCCGCATTCACCGGCGGGATCATCCGCCCGGCGGCAATGCCTCGTCGGTGAGTCCGTAAACACGTTCGGCGCGCCGGAAGCCGGCGATAGGGAATTCGCCAAGGTTGATCCAGCTTTCCGACGCGGCGGCGGCAAAGCTCTCCGACGCGACGATGGTGCGGTTGAGATCGCTTGCGATCTTTTCCAGCCGCGCGGCCAGATTGACCGCCGGTCCAATGCAGGTGAAATCGAGCCGATGACCTCCACCGATATTGCCGTACAGCACGTCGCCAACATGCAATGCTAGTCCGAAGCGGAATTTCTCGACGCTGACACCACCATGATGAAATACCATGGCGGCGACGCGTTCGCGGCTGGCCCGCGCAGCAGCCAAAACGCGACTACAGACCTCCGCCGAGTCCGCACCTTCGGCGATCGGAAACACCGCCAACAGGCCGTCCCCCATGAATTTCAATACCTCGCCGCCGTGCTCGAGGATGGGATCGACCTGGCAATCGAAGTACCGATTGAGCACCTCGACGACGGCGCTGGGCGGCAGCATATCCGACAGCCGTGTGAAACCCCGCAAATCCGACAGCCATATCGCCGCCGACATGGTCTCGGTGTGGCCACGCCGTATCTGCCCGGCCAAGATCCGTTGACCGGCCCGGTTGCCGACATAAGTATCGAGCAGCGCCGTCGCGGTCCGTTCCAGGTGAATGATTTCGATCACGCGCGCAATGGGCGCCATCAACGCACGCAACGCTTCAATCTCAGGCGCGGTAAAGCCGCCCGGTGCCGTGGTCGTCCAACTCACCGCATGAATCGCACCGCTGAGGAAACGCAGCGGCATAGCGATATAGTCGGTCATTCGCTCGGCGCGCGCATCGACAAAAAAGCTCGACATCGTATCGGCGTGAATTTCAGACTCACGCCGCCGGACTTCCTCGCCCAGCGTGTAAACCATTCGTAACGGACTGTTGAGGAAATCCTCGCTCTCCTCGATGCCATAAGGCGCCGCGTAGACGGTGACGTCCTTGCCGCGCCGCCATGTGAAACTCTGGCCGAACATCTGCGGATGCAGCGTACGAACGAACACGCCGACACGCCACAATGCGACGCCGGCGTCGACCAGGCGTTCGCATAACTGCTGCATCATGACTTCCGGCGGCACGCCGTTGCGGTCGCCAGCCGAAACCCAGGTGGCAATTTCCTTCAAATCGTCTACCCGCATCGGACGGCCTCGTCGTTCGGCGGGATCGTCGGCACGGCGTCAAGCCACCTGTCCGCGATGGCGCAGCAGATGATCCGCCAGCACGCAGGCCATCATCGCCTCGCCGACCGGAACCGCGCGGATGCCGACGCAGGGATCGTGGCGGCCCTTGGTCAGGATATCGGTATCGGCGCCGCCGCGGTCGATAGTCCGGCGCGGCGACAGGATTGACGATGTCGGCTTCACTGCGAAACGCACGACCACCGGCTGGCCGGTGGAAATACCGCCGAGGATGCCGCCGGCATGATTGGAGAGAAAGGCCGGCCCATTGTTGCCCGTATTTGAGGAAGAACTGCGCATTTCGTCGGCGTTCTCCTCGCCTGACAGCGCCGCGGCATTAAAACCCTCGCCGATCTCGACGCCCTTCACTGCGTTGATGCTCATCATCGCGCTGGCGAGATCACTGTCGAGCTTGCTGTAGATCGGCGCGCCGAGCCCTGCCGGCACACCTTCGGCCACCACCTCGATCACCGCACCAATCGACGAACCGCTCTTGCGAATACTGTCGAGATAGTCTTCGAAGAAAGCGGCCTTGTCCTTGTCCGGACAGAAGAAGGGGTTACGCGCCACTTCCTCCCAGTCCCATTTCTCCCGGTCGATCTTGTGCGGTCCCATCTGCACCAGCGCGGCGCGGATCGTAACGCCGGGAATCACCTTGCGTGCAACGGCACCAGCGGCGACGCGGCTCGCCGTCTCGCGCGCGGAGGAGCGGCCGCCACCGCGATAATCGCGGATGCCATATTTCGCCTCATAGGTGAAATCCGCATGACCAGGACGATACTTGTCCTTGATGTCGGAATAGTCCTTTGAGCGCTGGTCGGTGTTCTCGATCAACAGCGCGATCGGCGTCCCCGTCGTTACCTGCACGCCGCTCTCGGGATGCGCCATCACCCCAGACAGGATCTTCACTTGATCCAGTTCCTGCCGCTGCGTGGTGAACCGCGACTGGCCCGGCCGGCGGCGGTCGAGATCCTGCTGGATGTCGTCGGCCGCGAGCGGGATCAGCGGCGGGCAGCCATCGACCACACAACCAATCGCGACCCCGTGGCTTTCGCCGAAGGTGGTGACGCGAAACAGATGGCCGAAGGTATTGTGAGACATGAAGACGACCAGTTGCGTTGCACTCTTGCAGATTTTGTTCTGCAAACTTGCAGTTGTCGTAGCGGGAAGTAGCGCGAATCGCAATTCCTCGGGGTTAAAATGCAACTCTGGAGTGGCGAAATTGTACCCCCGACGTCATGACCGGGCTCCCCCAGCCATGACCTCTTTGCCGAGCGTAACGAACAAGGCGTGGATGCCCGGCACAACGCCGGGCATGACAACCGAGATCGACTCTCAGCCTCAACTGTACTTCGCCAGTTGCCCACCGCTGAAGACATAGACCGCGCCCTGCTCGATCGTGAGGTCCGCGGCACTGGCGGGAGACGCGACCCCGACCGCGACCATCAGCGCCCGCGCGGTGCCCCCATGGGACACCGCAACGGTGTCGCCCAGCAGTGAGTCGTACCAGTCCCGCATCCGTAAGGTCACCGATGCATAGCTTTCGCCACCCGGCGGCGGAACGCCCCATTTGTCGCGCTCACGCTGGGCAAACAGATCAGGATGCGACGTCCGCATCTCAGGCAACGTCGAGCCTTCCCAGTGACCGTACCCGATCTCCCGCAACCGATCGTCCAGCACGAAATCATCCGGAGGCAAAGCCAGTTCCTCGCGCACCAGTTCCATGGTGTGGCGCGCCCGTTCCAATGGACTGGCGATAAATGCGAGCTTGTCGAAAGCATGGCCGGCACGGGCAACCAGATCACCGAGGATTCCGCCAGCATGGGCGGCCTGTTCGCGCCCGAGATCGTTGAGGGGAATATCCTTGGAGCCTTGGAAACGGCCTGCGGCGTTCCACGCGGTCTCGCCGTGGCGGATGAAGTAGATGGTGGGAGTTGGCATGACGAGAACAGATACGATCCTGCGCGATTCTAGTCCTTCGCCAGCGAGATATCCGGCGCATCGGGGCGCTTCATGCCGACAACGTGATAGCCGGAATCGACGTGATGCACTTCGCCGGTGACGCCGCGCGACAAGTTCGAAAGGAAATACATCGCGCTGTCGCCGACCTCCTCGATTGTGACGGTACGGCGCATCGGCGCGTTGTATTCATTCCACTTCAGGATGTAGCGGAAATCGCCGATGCCGGATGCGGCCAGCGTCTTGATCGGTCCTGCCGAGAGCGCATTGACGCGGATGTTCTTCTCACCGAGGTCGGCCGCGAGATAACGTACGCTTGCTTCCAGTGCGGCTTTGGCCACGCCCATGACGTTGTAGTGCGGCATCCACTTTTCGGCGCCGTAGTATGTCAGCGTCAGGATCGAGCCGCCATCGGTCATCAGCTTCTCGGCACGTTGCGCGATCGCGGTGAGCGAGTAGCAGGAAATCAGCATGGTCTTGCTGAAGTTATCGGCGGTGGTCTCGATATAGCGGCCGTCGAGTTCGTCCTTGTCGGAAAACGCGATGGCGTGGACCACGAAATCGATCTTGCCCCACTGCTTTTTGGCTTCATCGAACACCGCGTCGATGGTCGCGGGATCGGTGACGTCGCAATGGCCGAGCAGGATACCGCCGAGTTCCGCTGCCAGCGGCTCGACCCGCTTCTTCAGCGCATCGCCCTGCCAGGTGAGCGCGATCTCCGCCCCCTGCGCCCGGCACGCCTTGGCAATGCCCCAGGCAATCGAACGGTTGTTGGCGACGCCGAGAACGATCCCGCGCTTGCCCTGCATCAGGCCTGAATTCTGTCCCATACCATGTCCCATCGATCTTGTACCGGCGGACCCGCCAGCCCTTCCGGGTACACCACCACCGAGGCTTGGCAAAGCCTAAAATGACCCAAAAACGCGCTGTTTCGCGGCGAAAAAGTTAACGGCCGGAATAGCCGCGCGGGGCCGGTGTTCTATCGGCATGGGCATGGGGCCTGCTATAGCCGGAACGGCGCTCCCCGACCCAGGGTCCCGGCAAGCTGAGATGACCGCAAGGTGATGAATACATTTCGTGAGAGCGTCGAAGCCATGATCCCGGCGTTGCGCCGCTACGCCCGCGCGCTGACGCGCGACGCCGATATCGCCGATGACCTGGTCCAGGACACGCTGGTCCGCGCGCTGCGTTCGGAGCGCCTGTTTATCGGCGGCGATCTCCGAAGCTGGCTCTACACCATCCTCACCAATCTCAACCGGAACCGCCGTCGCTCGCTGGCGCGCAAGCCCACCTTCGCACCGCTGCAAGATACCGCCGCCGGCGCCAGCGGCACCGAGGCCGAGGGCCGCGACATCGCCCGCGCGCTGGCGACGCTGGTGGACGACCAGCGCGCCGTGCTGTTGCTGGTGACGCTGGAGGGCCTCAGCTATCGCGAGATCGCCGACATTCAGGGCGTGCCGATCGGCACCGTGATGTCGCGCCTCGCCCGTGCCCGCGCCCACATGAAAGCCGCCCTCGAAGGCGAGCGGCCGGCGCTACGCCGGATCAAATAATTCGAGCCAGACGAGAAGAGACGACCATGACCGAGCCCAACATTCCCGTCACTGAAGACGAGCTGCACGCCTACGTTGACAACGAACTGCCAGCGGAACGCCGTGGCGCCGTCGAAACTTGGCTCCTCACACACCCTGAAGACGTCGAGCGCGTCCGGTCATGGCGCGCGATGGCGGACGCCTTGCATGCGCGCTATGACGCTGTCGCGGACGAACCGGTGCCGCAACGGCTCGAGATCGAGCGACTGGCGCGGCCGCAGCGAAGTGTGCTGTACGGCGCGATCGCCGCCACCCTCGCCGCATTCGTCATCGGTGGCGCGACGGGATGGCTTGCGCATGGTGTCAGCGCCAAGCCATCGCCTCTGCAAGCCTTCACGCTCGACGCTCTGGAAGCGCATCGACTCTATGTCGTTGAAGTGCGTCATCCCGTCGAAGTCGCGGGCTCCGAGCGCGCGCATCTGCAACAGTGGCTGTCGCGGCGCGTCGGCTACACCATCAAGGCTCCGGAGCTTGACGGGTCTGGATTGAAGCTGGTCGGCGGGCGGCTGCTCCCCGGCCCGCAAGCGCCGGCGGCCTTCCTGATGTATGAAAGCCCGACGGGCGAACGCTTCACGCTCTATACGTCTCGCGCCGCCGCGCCGACCACGCAGATGCGCTACGTGACGCGCGCCAGCGACGGCGCGCTGTACTGGTCGGATCGCGGCGTCGGCTACGTGCTGTCCGGTCCCGACGACAACAAGATCCGCCTCGAACAGGTCGCGCGCGCCGTCTATGACCAGACGGAAAAGAACGGTGGCTGAGACATGCATCGCACGATGCGTTCTCGCGAACAGCCGCCGTCAGGCTATGCCGTCAACATCCGCTCCGCAGCCTCGACGGCACGCGCATAGCCGGGATAGTCACCCTTGCCGCCGACGATCTCGATCGGCCCCGACCCTATCGGTCCCGTGAGTTTCGGATCGGTGGCAATGTAGACACCGATCAGCGGCACCGCATAAGCGGCGGCAAGATGCAGCAGGCCGGTATCGACGCCCACCACCAGCGCGGCGTTAGCGATCACTTGCGCGGTTTCGTCGAGCGGACGGCGTTGCAGGACCTCGGCACCCTTGATCGCGCCGGCTAACCGCGCGCTGCGCACGCGCTCCGCTTCGTTGCCCCACGGCAGCAGAACACCGTACCCTTTTCGCCGCAACGTTTGCCCGAGTCCGATCCAGTCGGATTCGCGCCACTCCTTGTCCGCGCGCGAGGTGCCGTGCAGCAGCACCGCATACGGCGTCGGGGATGTGTCAGCGTGGTGCGATAGTCCGTAGTCGATAACATCCGAAGGCACGAAATCGAGCGACAGCCCCGCAAGCGTGCGATTGCGTAGCACTGCGTGCTGGTCCTTCGCGACGGGGTGACGGATATCGTAGAACCACGATGCCACCGGCTCGCGAATGCTGTGACGATCATAACCATGACGTTCGCCGCGTGTCTGCGCCGTAATCAGGCCAGAACGAAGCAATCCCTGTGTATCGACCACACGATCGTATCGACGCGCGCACAAGGCTCTTCGAAAGCTTGCAACCTCCCGCCATGTCGCTGGTGACAGCAATCCGCGGCGCCAGCGCCGCGTCGCCACCGCGATCACCTCGTTGACGCCGGGATGCAGTCGCGCCAGTGGCGCGAATGCATCCTCGACCACCCAGCCGATATGCGCATCCGGCCAGCGCCGGCGCGCCTCCGTGACCGCCGGCATGTTGTGCACGACATCGCCGAGCGAGGAGGTTTTAACAAACAGGATGGAATCCATCGTCGAGAACGGCTCGCATTGTTCGAAACCCGGTGAGGTTTTGGCAACCATAAGCACGTTTCGCTGCAGAGATCACACCGAATCTGCGGTCTATTCGCCCGGTTTTACCTTGTCTGCACCGCTGCGGCCGTAGGCTTGCCGCTCCTGACGCGCGGCAAACAACGGAAAGGCCTCATGACCGTACTCGTGACCGGCGGAGCGGGCTACATCGGCAGCCACATGGTCCTCGCTCTGGTGGAAGCCGGCGAGAGTGTGGTGGTGATCGACAATCTGTCGACCGGGTTTTCCGCCGCGCTGCCGGAAGGCGTTCCGCTCTACATCGGCGACGCCGGCGATGAAAATCTCGTCGGTGGGGTCATCGCCAATCACGATATCGATGCGATCATTCACTTCGCTGGCTCCGTCGTGGTGCCGGACTCGACGCGCGACCCGCTCGGCTACTATCGCAACAACACTTTCACCACACGAAATCTGCTCGCGGCGGCTGTGAGAGGCAATGTCCGCCGCTTCATCTTTTCGTCCACTGCCGCCGTCTACGGCAATCCGGATCAGGTGCCGGTGACCGAGGACGCGGCGACACGACCGCTGTCGCCCTATGGCGCATCGAAGCTGATGAGCGAGATCATGCTGCACGACACCGCCGCCGCGCATGATTTCAACTTCGTCGTGCTGCGCTATTTCAACGTCGCCGGCGCCGACCCCCTCGCCCGCATCGGGCTCGCCACAGTCGGCGCCACGCATCTACTGAAGATCGCCGTGGAAGCCGCCACCGGCCAACGCGCCAAGATCGACGTCTACGGCACCGACTATCCGACGCCAGACGGCAGTTGCATTCGCGATTTCATCCACGTCAGCGATCTGGCGCAGGCCCATCGCGCCGCACTGGGCTACCTGCGCGAGGGCGGCGCCTCAACGACACTAAACTGCGGCTACGGCCGAGGTTATTCCGTGCTGGAGACCATCGAGGCGGTGCGCCGCATCGCGGGGCAGAACTTCGCCATTCAATACGGTCCACGCCGCCCCGGCGACATCATGACCATGATCGCCGACACCAGTCGCATCCGCGCGACGCTGGACTGGACGCCGCAATTTGACGATCTGCCCACGATCGCCGCGCACGCGCTGGCCTGGGAGGCCAGGTTGGCGCAGAGCCGCGGCAGCGACCAGTGGCAGCGGGCGGAATCGGCCTAGAGGCTTGGTAAAAACTCCGTTTCCGGCTTGAAAAAGCCGCGCATAGCGGGCAATTGAGGCGGACATTCTCGCTTACAACCCTGACGCGTGTCGGCAAGCTGCCGCACCCGTCAATGGAATGCGGATGACCGACGCCCCACGCAAGATTACCGACGATCCCTACGGTGCAGCGATCCTGATTCGCCGCCTGATCAGCGAGCAGGCCTCAACCTACTGGCGGCGCTATCTGCTCGCCTTCATCCTGATGGGCGTTGCCGCAGCCACCACCGCAGCCGCAGCCTATCTGCTCGGCGAGGTCATCAACCAGGCCTATGTCGAGCGCAACGTGCGCGGCATCTTCATGCTGTCGGGCGTGGTGCTGGTGATCTTCATCGTCAAGGGTGCGGCGACCTACGGCCATTCGGTGATCCTGTCACAGATCAGCAATGCCATCCTCGCCAACAATCAGCGCCGGCTGTTCGCCAAGCTGATGAGCGAGAGCATCGGCTATTTCTCGCAACGGCATTCGTCCGAGTTCCTGGCGCGGCTCACCGCCGGCGCGACTTCGGTGACGCAGGTGCTGACCTTGCTGATCAACGCCGTCGGCCGCGATCTGCTGTCGCTGATCGCACTCGTCGTTGTGATGGTGATGCAGGATCCGTACATGTCGCTGCTCGGCGCGCTCGTGGCGCCGCCGGCGATGATCGTGCTCCGCAAGCTCGTGAAGCGCATCAAGGGATTGGCGCACAGCCAGTTCCACGGCACCGCCGATATCATGGAGACAATGCAGGAATCGCTGCAGGGCATCCGCACCGTCAAGGCGTTCACCCTCGAAGACACCATGCGCGAGCGAATCGGCGTCAGTATCGATGCCGTCGAGCGCGACTCCAACAAGATGGCGCGTATCTCCAATCGCTCGAGCCCGCTGATGGAGACGCTGGGCGGCTTCGCCATCGCCGGCGGCCTGATGTATGGCGGCTATCGCGTGGTGGCGATGGGCGCGACGCCGGGACAGTTCTTTTCGTTCCTCACCGCGTTCCTGCTCGCCTACGAGCCGGCGAAGCGGTTGGCGCGCCTCAACATCGACCTCAACTCCAGCCTGATCGGCGCGCGCAAGCTGATCGAGATCATCGACAGCCCGGCCACCGAACCCGACGACAGCAGCAAACCTGCGCTGAAACTCACCGAGGCGCGGGTCGAACTGCGCGACGTCATGTTCTCTTACCGACCCGGCGAGCCGGTGCTGAACCGGATGAGTTTCATCGCCGAGCCCGGCAAGGTGACGGCGCTGGTCGGGCCGTCCGGCGGCGGCAAGTCCACGGTGCTGGCGCTGCTGCTGCGGCTCTACGAGATCGATAGTGGCGAGATCCTGATCGATAGCCAGAACATCGCCGGCGTGTCGCGGCGTTCGCTGCGGCAGCAGACCGCCTATGTCGGACAGGACATCTATCTGTTCCGCGCCACCATCCGCGAGAATATCGCCTTCGGCAAGCCCGGCGCGAGCAATGACGAAATTATCGCCGCCGCCAAGGCGGCGTGCGCGCATGACTTCATCATGGGTTTCCCGAAAGGCTACGACACACCGGTCGGCGAGCACGGCACGCAACTATCCGGCGGGCAGCGCCAGCGCGTCGCCATCGCTCGCGCGTTGGTGAAGAACGCCCCGATCATCCTGCTGGATGAAGCCACGGCCGCGCTGGATTCGGAATCCGAGAAGCAGGTGCAGGAGGCGATTACCCATCTGTGCCAGAATCGCACCACGATCGTCATCGCCCATCGGCTGCACACGATCATGAACTCGGATGCGATCCTGGTGGTCGAGAGCGGCGAAATCGTCGAGCGTGGCCGTCACGATGAATTATTGCACCGCAACGGCCGTTATGCATCGTTCTTCCGCCTGCAACATCGCGAGACCCCGCCGCTGGCGGCCATCACAGCATCGGCCTAGAGTGCCCACCACCTCCTTCCCTCTCCCGATGATCCGAGATCGCCCATGAGCACATCTGCTTCATTCGTCATCCCCACGCCGCCGCAGGCGGCCATCGCTGTGGCAGGCCAGAGCCAGAGTTTCCCGGTGCGCCGCATCTGGTGCGTCGGCCGCAACTATCTCGAGCACATCCGCGAGATGGGCAACGACGAGCGCGCCCCGCCGTTCTTCTTTGCCAAGCACGCCGACATGGTGGTCGCGGATGGTGCGACGATCCCCTACCCGCCGCTGACCAAAGACTTCCATCACGAGGTCGAACTGGTGGTGGCGCTGAAAAGCGGCGGCCGCAACATTCCCGCCGACAAGGCGCTCGAGCATGTCTACGGCTACGCCGTCGGCATCGATCTCACCCGCCGCGACCTGCAAGGTGCGGCGAAGAAAAAAGAACGGCCGTGGGAGATTGGAAAGTCGTTCGATTATTCCGCGCCGTGCGGGGCGTTGCAGCCAGCCGCAAGGATCGGCCATCCGGCAAACGGCAAGATCTGGCTGTCGGTCAACGGCGCCGAGAAGCAGAAGGGCGACTTGACCGAACTGATCTGGAGTGTGCCCGAGATCATCGCGAAGCTGTCCGAGCAGGTCACGCTCGATGCCGGCGATATCATCCTGACCGGCACGCCAGCGGGCGTTGGTGCGCTTGTCCCCGGTGACAAAGTCGAGTGCGGGATCGACGGCATCGGAACGCTAAAAGTCACCATCGGCAATCCGGACTAAGCCCTCGAGTGATCGGATTGATAAGAGCCTCGAAGCTTCAGCTTCGAGGCTTTTTTGTACGTCTTTCCCACCAAATGACCGACCCATTCGCGGTAAATTCGCACTCCATTAACGGAGAATGCCTCTAATGGCGCAGTTTTTCCAGAATGCCCATCCCGGAGATCAGAATGACCCCCGATTGGAATCAGATTCGCCTCGACTTGATCCAGATCGACGACGCCACCAGAACCGCGCTGCGAGACATCCAGCCCATATTGGCAAAGTCCCTGCCGGATATTCTGACCCGATTTTACGACAAAGTACGCCAGCACGATCCGTCATGTGGTCTGTTCGAGACACCCGGACTCGTAGCCGAGGCGATTGCCATTCAGGCCGCCCACTGGGATCTGATTGTCACCGGGAATTTTGACGATGCCTATCGCGAGTCCGCTCAGCGCGTCTGCGAGTTCAACCAGAATGCGGGCGTTCAGCCGCAGTGGTATGTCGGTTGCCGACAACTCTTCATGACCGACCAGCTTGCCAGCGCCATCGAAGCCAGCGTGACAGTTCCAAGGTTCGGCAAGGCCGCGATCGCCGCAGCACGCGACAAGAAAGCGACGATGCTCAAAGCCGTCAACAAGGCCATGACGCTCGATACCGAGACCACTGTCGCTGTCTATTTCGGCACCAATCGCAAGGCGCGCAAGGAAGTCATCGCCACCGCCAGCGACCGTTTCCATGCCATCATCGACTCACTCTCCGGTGCGTCGAGCGAACTGGAGAGCACCGCCAGCACGCTCAGCGGCAACGCCGCCAATACAACCCGCCTCGCCGAGGTCGTCACCAGCGCATCGGAAGACGCCTCCAGCAATGTTCAGTCGGTCGCGTCGGCGGCCGAGGAGCTGGCCGGCTCGGTCCAGGAGATATCCCGTCAGGTCCAGGAATCCACCCGGATCGCAACCAACGCGGTCAAACAGGCGGACGAAACGGATGCGCGCATCAATGCGCTGTCGCAGGCCGCAAACCGCATCGGCGATGTCATCAAATTGATCACCTCGGTCGCTGAGCAGACCAATCTCCTCGCTCTCAATGCCACCATCGAGGCGGCGCGCGCCGGGGAAGCCGGTCGCGGGTTCGCAGTGGTGGCCCAGGAGGTGAAGGCGCTCGCCGCCCAGACCGCGAAGGCAACCGACGAAATCGGCACCCAGATCGCCGGAATGCAAACGGCAACGCAGGAAGCGGTCGCCTCGATCCGGATGATCAGCACGACCATCGGACAGATATCCGGGATTACGACAGCGATTTCGGCCGCCATCGAGGAGCAAGGCGCCGCGACCCGCGAGATCTCCAGCAACATTCAGCGTACGGCCACCGGCACCTCCCAGGTCGCGGGGACGATCGCGGAGGTCAGCGAGGGAGCCAATGAAACCGGCGCGGCTTCGGTTCAACTGCTCTCGTCAGCGAAGCAGCTTTCGGAATCGACCAGCAATCTTCAAAGCGAAATCGACGGCTTCCTCAAAATGATCGCCGACGCCGCCTGATCGCGGCGTATCGGCCAAAAACAACGGGCGGCGTCAATATTGACGCCGTCCGCTTTCATCAACATCGCGACGCTCGGTCAGCGATTGGTCTCGGCGCTCAAGACGTCGCCGAACAGATCCCACTTGCCGTTGGTGAATTTCATCATCTTGAGCTGTTCGATCGGCGCGAAGTCGGCAGCGCTGGTCTTGACATGGACGCCCGGAAGCAACGTATCCGGCACGAACTTGTCGATGCTTGCAGCCTGCTTCATGACGTTGGCGCGAGTCAGATCGTCTCCGCATTTCTCAAGCACATGCACCATGGTCTGGGCGGCCGAATAGCCATACACCATGTTGGCGTCCGAGATGTTGGCGCCCGGCATGTACTTCTCGACGAAGGCCATGAATTTCTTCATGCCGGCGTCGTCTTTCCATTGTGGATCGGATGCGTCCTTGAGGTAGCCCGCCGAGAGAACGCCTTCCGAGGCTTCAAGACCGGCGGGCTTCATCACGGCACCGATGGAGATGGATACGTCGGTCATCAGATGCATCGGCTTCCAGCCGATCTCATGCATCTTCTTGATGGCCTGTGCCGCGAACTTCGGCGTCGAGATGTTGACGAAAACGTCAGCGTTCGTGCCCTTCAGCTTGACGATGTGAGAATCGATCGTCGGCTCGCTGTTCTCATAGCTCTCCTCGGCAATGATCAGCTTCGATGCCTTGTCACCGAACACGTCCTTAAGGCCAAGCAGATAGTCCTTACCGAAGTCATCATTGGCATAAAACACCGCGACCTTGGCGTCCGGCTTGGTCGTCAGGATATACTTGGCGAAGATGCGCGCCTCTGAGCGATAGCTCGGCTGATAACCCATGGTCCAGGGGAACGCTTTCGCATCATCCCACTTGCTCGAACCCGACGCGATAAAGAGTTGCGGCACCTTCTTGGCGTTCAGGTATTTCTGCACGGCCGACTGTGTCGGCGTACCGAGCGGATTGAAGATAAACAGGACCTCGTCGCTTTCGACCAGCTTGCGGGTCTGCTCAACCGTCTTCGGCGGGCTGTAGGCATCGTCATAGGAAATGAAGTTGATCTTGCGGCCTTTGATACCGCCCTGATCGTTGATCATCTTGAAATAGGCTTCCTCGGTCTTGCCGATGATGCCGTAGGCCGATGCCGGGCCGCTATATGCCTCGATGTTTCCGATCTTGATTTCTGTATCGCTGGCGCCGGTATCGTATTTCTTCTGGGCCAAGGCGCTTCCGGCGGTGAGCAGCAACGCAGCGGCCGAGAGCACGGCCAAACGAGATGGCAGACGGATCATTCGCGTTTTCTCCTGGGAAGTTTTTTATTAGAATCCGCGCATCTAACTATGCTCTCGCGAATTTTGCCAGCGTCCCGCGGCGGCAAAACGCGGTGTTGATCAACGACAGCGCCTAAACGCAAGTTCTGCCGGCGCGCGTGGCCACTTCGCCCGGACTTCTTCGCCTATATGATGGTGAGCGGGAGGCAGAAACCGGCGAAGTCAGCCGAGCCGGGTCAGGCGCTTACGGCGTCCCGCACGGCTGCAATGATACGAGCCTGGCTTGCCTCGTCGAGGTAGGGATGCATCGGCAGGCTGATGACATCTTTCGACAGCGCCTCGCTGACAGGCAGGCCGCCTTCAACCACCGGATAGTGGCGATAGGCCGTCTGTTGATGCATCGCCTTCGGGTAATACACCATGGTGGGGATGCCCTTCGCCTTCAATTCCGCAGCGAATTGATCGCGGTTCCCATCGGGCAAGCGGATCGTGTATTGCGCCCAGACTGACGTATTGCCGTCCAGCACCCGCGGCACCATGACGGCATTGCCGAGGCCGCGGGCATACCGTTCGGCCACTTCGTTGCGTGCGGAAATCTCGTCCTCGAAGATCGTGAGCTTCTGCAGCAGTACCGCCGCTTGTACGGTATCCAGCCGCCCAGTCAGCCCGAGGCGAACGTTGTCGTATTTGTCGACGCCCTGCCCGTGAACCCGAATGCTTCGCAGAATGTCCGCCAACACTGCGTCATCCGTGAAAATTGCGCCTCCATCGCCGTAGCAGCCAAGCGGTTTGGCGGGGAAAAAGCTGGTGGTCATGATGTTGCCGATGCCACCAAGCTTTCGCCCCTTGTAGATGGCGCCGAATGATTGCGCGGCATCATCGAGCACGAACAAGCCTTCCGCCTCCGCCACGGCGGCAACTGCGTCATGATCCGCAGCTTGGCCAAACAGATCAACAACGATGACACCCTTCGGCGTCAAGCCGGCGTTCCGCGCCGTAACAAGCCCGCGCTTGAGCGAACCAATGTCCATGTTGAAAGTGACGGGATCGACATCGACGAAAACCGGCGATGCACCGGTGAGCGCGATGCTCTCCCCTGTGGCGCAGAAAGTGAACGACGGACACAACACGGCGTCCCCGGAGCCGATGCCTTTGGCCATCAGCACCATCATCAACGCATCGGTGCCGCTGGCACAACTGACGACATGCTTCGCACCAGTGAAAGCAGCCAGATTCTGCTCAAGCTCAACAACCTCCGGGCCATTGATGAACTGACAGTGATTGAGCACGCGCCCCACCGCCTCATCGATCGCGGGTCCAAGCCTGCGGCGCTGTGCGCCAAGATCGATGAAAGGAATAGGCTCAGATCGAACTTGATGAGTCATGGATCTCTCTGGTCGCGTCTCTGGGAGCGGATTGCAAAACTTTTTCAACGTGCGATCTAACATCGCGCCGAGCGTGCCCAATCGTTCCGGTCACACGACGCAACGGCGGTGTCGTACCACGTTGCCTGAGATTGCGAGAACATCAGAATCGCGTCGGCAAACACGTTTTGATTCAAACGATTACAAGAATAATCGTCATTTCGCTGAAAATGCTCTGGCTGGCCGCGCTCACAACATCGCACGTTGCCGCAGGCCCCCGGGACAGCATCGCCTTTCATGGAGAGCGTCAACCCTTAGCGACTCGCACAATCGACGATGCGGTTCGACCTCGTCTACCACCGACATGCCAGCACAAATCCACAGCCGCTTAATGTCGGCGGCGGTTGAATCTCCGCCGACATCAGTGTCGCGCCTCCACACCGGCACAAGTCTCAGCTGCCGAGGCAAGCTCGGCCCATAGGGCCGATTTCAAATCGCCGAGACCGATCGTCCCTCGACAGCGAAAATATCCTAGTAGCGATAGTGATCCGCCTTGAATGGTCCTTCGACCTTGACGCCGATATAGTCGGCCTGATCCTTGCGCAGTTCGGTCAGCTTGACGCCGATCTTGGCGAGGTGCAGGCGCGCGACCTTTTCATCGAGCGACTTCGGCAGCACGTAGACTTCTTTCTTGTACTTGCCGTCCTTGTTATTGGCGAACAGTTCGATCTGCGCAAGCGTCTGGTTGGTGAATGACGCCGACATCACGAACGATGGATGGCCCATGGCATTGCCGAGATTCACCAGGCGGCCTTCCGATAGCATGATGATGCGGTGACCGTCCGGGAACGTAATCTCGTCGACCTGCGGCTTGATGTTGGTCCACTTCAAGTTCTTCAACGAAGCAATCTGAATCTCGTTGTCGAAATGGCCGATGTTGCAGACGATGGCGCGATCCTTCATCGCGCGCATGTGGTCGATGGTGATGATGTCCTTGTTGCCGGTCGCGGTGACAAAGATGTCGGCCTGCGGTGCCGCCTCTTCCATCGTCACGACCTGGTATCCTTCCATCGCCGCCTGCAACGCGCAGATCGGGTCGATCTCGGACACCATGACGCGGCAACCAGCCTGGCGCAGCGAGGCCGCCGACCCCTTGCCGACGTCCCCAAAGCCGGCGACCATCGCGACCTTGCCCGACATCATCACGTCGGTGCCGCGACGGATGCCGTCGACCAGCGATTCACGACAGCCGTACAGGTTGTCGAACTTCGATTTGGTGACGGAATCGTTGACGTTGATGGCAGGCCACAGCAGCGTGCCGGCCTTCTGCATTTCGTACAAACGATGCACGCCGGTGGTGGTCTCTTCCGAAACACCCCTGATGCTGTCGGCAATCGCCCTGAAGTAGCCCTTCGGCTTTTCCTTGATCTGCTTCTTGAGCAGCGCGAAGAACACTTCCTCTTCTTCCGAGCCCGGCTTGTCGAGGAATGCGGTGTCGCCGTTCTCCGCGCGCAGGCCGAGGTGGACATACATCGTGGCGTCGCCGCCGTCGTCGAGGATCATGTTCGGGTGCCCGCCGCCATGCCAGTCGAACAATTTCGCGGTGTAGTCCCAGTAGTCCTTCAGGCTCTCGCCCTTCACCGCGAACACCGGGATGCCCGCCGCCGCGATCGCCGCCGCCGCGTGATCCTGCGTCGAATAGATGTTGCACGACACCCAGCGGATGTCGGCGCCGAGCGCCTTCAGGGTCTCGATCAGTACGCCGGTCTGAATCGTCATGTGCAGCGAGCCGGCGATGCGCGCGCCCTTGAGCGGTTGCTTCGGGCCGTATTCATCACGCGTCGCCATCAAGCCTGGCATTTCGGTTTCGGCCAGCGACAATTCCTTCCGGCCAAAGTCGGCGAGCCCGATATCGGCGACGATGTAGTCGGTGCCAGCGGCAGGTGCTTTCGCGGTAGCGGTTGTCATTGCATGTGATCCTTTTTCAGAGCGGTTCGATCACTCATCGAACCACCGGGTATTTGGTCATGCCGAGAGGTCGTCCCGGGCATCCACGTCGAAACCGACGCTCGAAACGTGGATGGCCGGGACAAGCCCGGCCATGACAGCGATGATGTGTCCGTCCTACAATGCCTTCTTCAGCGTCTCGGCAAGATCGGTCTTCTCCCACGAAAACCCCCCGTCGGCATCCGGCGTGCGGCCGAAGTGGCCATACGACGAGGTGCGGGCGTAGATCGGCTTGTTGAGATCGAGATGCTTGCGGATGCCGCGGGGGGTCAGGTCCATCGATTCCGCGACGGCCTTCTCGAGCGCGTCCTCGGAGACCTTACCGGTGCCGTGGGTATCGATGTAGATCGACAGCGGCCGCGCAACACCGATGGCGTAGGAGAGTTGCAGCGTCGCCTTGTCGGCGAGACCGGCGGCAACGATGTTCTTGGCGAGATAACGCGCGGCGTAAGCGGCCGAGCGATCGACCTTGGTCGGGTCTTTGCCGGAGAATGCACCGCCGCCATGAGGAGCAGCGCCGCCGTAGGTATCGACGATGATCTTGCGGCCGGTGAGCCCCGAGTCGCCGTCCGGACCGCCGATGAAGAACTTTCCGGTCGGGTTGATGTGCCAGATGGTCTTGTCGGTGATCCAGCCTTCCGGCAGCGCCGCGCGGACATACGGCTCGACGCGTTCGCGCACCTGGCCCGATGTCATGTCCTCGATCAGATGCTGGTGCGAGACGACAATCTCGCGCACACCGACCGGCTTGCCGTTTTCGTATCGCACCGTCACCTGGCTCTTGGAGTCGGGGCCGAGCACCTTCTCCTTACCGGCATGGCGGGCTTCCGAAATCAGCCGCAAAATCTTGTGTGCATAGTGCAGCGGCGCCGGCATCAGCTCCGGCGTTTCGTTGGTGGCGTAGCCGAACATGATGCCCTGGTCGCCGGCGCCCTCTTCCTTGTTGGTGCCGGGCTGCAACGCATCGACGCCCTGCGCGATGTCAGCGGACTGCTCGTGCAGCAAAATTTCGATGTCGGCGGTCTTCCAATGAAAACCGTCCTGCTCGTAACCGATATCCTTGATGGCATTCCGGATGACGTGATCGAGTTGCTCCGTCGGAAGCTTCGGCCCCCGGGTTTCCCCCGCGATCACAACCTTGTTGGTGGTGGCGAGCGTTTCACACGCCGCGCGGATTGCCCACGGATCAATGCCGGCCTTCGGCCCCTCGCGGAAGAACAGATCGACGATCTCGTCGGAGATCCGATCGCAGACCTTGTCGGGATGGCCTTCGGAAACCGATTCACTGGTGAACAGATAGGACGCGCGCATCAAAACCAACCTCTTGTCATCCGCTCCCCATGAGCGGGTTTCATATGTCCTGAAGTGTCAGTCGCGACGGCGCGAAATGACGTAGGATTCATCGTAGAACCACAACCCGTTATGCTTGCGCAGAACGTCACGCGTGGCGTCGAGATACCCGCCGCTCTGGGTGATCTCGGTCAGGCGATCATCTTCGATCTGAGCGACATAAACCGCCGCATTCCAGGCTGCGAACGCCGTGGAGGTTCCGATCGGTCCGGTGACCTCGTGCGGCAGCGCCTCCATATCATATCGGAAGATCGAACGGCTATCGGAATAGGCATTAAAATTGAGGTCGCGCGCGCCCGAACCAAGTTCGTATTTAACGGCGCGCAGCAGTTCGTGGCGGTTGACCGGAAACGGGTTCTCCCCTGGCCATACCGCCTGGACAATTTCCATCCCCGGATCACTGCCGTGAGAATGAATTCCTATAAGACGACCTCCCGGCCGCAGCGCCCGGGCCAGTGGCGCGACGATGCGCTTCGCCCGGAAAGCTTCTGATGATTTTGCCCGGTAGGGCTGCGAGGCAATGATCAGGTCAAAATTGGCCTCGGCCCGACCCGCGCGCGGGATCACCGAGTCCAGCAGAAACTGATGATCTTCGCGATAGAGGATCAGCGCCACCGGACGCTCGTAGACCGGCATCCCGGAACGTTCGCTCACACTGGCGCGCCAATTCTCCTGAAGGAACGGCTTCAATTCGGCGACCTGGGTCTCAAACTCGCCGGCAGACTCGCCGCGCAGCGGCACTTCGCGCCAGACCATGCCGGCGGCCGCGGCAGCGGCGCGCGGCGCCAGCCACGGGGCCTCGGCGTAGTGCATGTTAGTCAGCACGAACACGGTCGAAGGATGCTCGAACAGCCGGTCCGGCAACTTATCGAGGGTCAGTTTTACGTCCTCGAGGCTCAGTTCCTTGCCGGCGACGTAAAACGGCATGTGCGGAAAGCGGCCATGCATCGCCCGCAGCACCCGCGCCAGCACAGTTCCATCGCCGCAACCGGCATCGAACAACCGCAGCGCCGGCGGCCGCGGATGGATGCTGCCAAGTTCCATCGCGATGCGGTCGGCGATTACCCGCTTCTCGCTACAGGTGTGGACGAACAGCAGATATTTCTGCCGGTTCTCGAAAAAACGGAAATTGGCGCGCGGATCACGCCGCTCGATCGGCGCATCCCGTTCGCGAGGCGGCGGCACGCCACCCGGCGTGTTGGTGGCGATGTAGAGCTGGATCCGTTCCAGCGTGTCGATGGTGATGCGCTTGCCCTCGCGCAACCGCGCCACCAGCTTGCCATCGTTCACGGCACGACGGCCGAAAGTCGACTCCGCCATCTCCGCCTGCCGGCAGAAGTCGGTGATCTGGCCGAGGAGTTGGTCGTGTTTCATCGCAGGAGTGGTGGGCAAGATATTAGTGGGCAGAATTTGTGGGCAGAAATGGCATTGGCCCTCGACCCTATACAAGTTGCCCAAAAAAAGAAATCGGCGATTCTTTGCTTATGAGCGCTGGATCGGAGCCACTCCCGGCGATCACTACGCCCTTCCAGCGAGATAGACGAGGCGAAAAACCACGGGGGACAAGCCGTTACCTCAGTCGTTTTCTTCCACCTCCACGCAGCCTCGTTCAAAGGTGGCTGTATCAACCGCCGATGCTTTCTTCGCTATTTCCGGCTTTCTGATCACGGCCAACTTCATCCGCGGCTACGACCAGCATAATGTTCGCTCACCGGCTTCCCCGCATCCGTTTCCGAAGGCTACTTCACCGAAAGTCTGCGCTTTTGCTTTGGCGGGTGAGCAAGAACATCATCGAAAAAACGCCGAAATTCCTGCACTCGGTTCGACCAGTTCCAAGGGACGATCGCCTTCAAGTTCTCACGGGATAACTCAGTGAGTGTTGCCCGGTCCTGATAGAGCCGTCGGATAGCTTCAGTCATTGAAGCAACGCTTCTGTCCGCGAGCATAAAAGATTTCTGTAAAGCTCCGAATGCTTCGGGCACAATGCCGACGTCGGTGGATATAACTGGAACACCACAAGCCATCGCCTCCAAAACAGGATTAGGCGTCCCCTCAATTTTCGATGCGCATATCAAAACGTCGATTCTCGCGTAGTAATCTGGCATCTGACTTAGTGGCGTGTACTCGACCGCGCGGTCTGCGAACACCTCATTCAATTCGAGCCCTTCGCTCCTGAGCTGCTCCAGCGCCGGCTTTAAGATGCTATGAAGGCCTTTGAAGTCCTCTTTCTCAGCAGACCACATGGAGTTTCCGACCCACCCAATAACCAAAGGTCGATCCCTGTTCTCAAATCTTTCTAAGTTCATGGGGCGAAACAGGCTGAGGTCCACGCCATCAGGGATGGCCCGCATCGGAAACGCATCTGGGTACTTGGCCCGATATATACTCATGAGCTTGTTCGAAGATACGTAGTACCCGTCGACGAACTTTTCCAGGAGCTCCCTGTATCTGGCGACTTGGTCAGTCTCGAGGAACAGATGATCATAAATCGCTGTCGTAATCCGACGACCAAGAAGGCAATCAAGATACTGCTGCTTATCGGAGTATCCGACCGCATCAGCATATCCAAGCGCGGGTTCATCTAGCATCGAAAATACAGACGCACGCCAAAATACATGTACGAGATCAAAATTCCTGGCAATCAGTGCGACTTGGCCGTGGTGATCGACATCTTCGGCCGCGATGATCGTAATATCGTAGATGTGAGAAAGGCCACGCTTGATCTGGTTGGCAATATTGCTGAACGCCCAACCGAACACATCGACCACAAGAAGAATCTTGGGACGGTTGAGACCGCCGCTTTCGCGACTGTCTCCCGATTGCAGCGGACGATCATCCCCAGCCGCGATGTCAAGCTCACGCTCGCGGCCCTTCAACCACGTATCAACTCCATCGTTCCAGACCTTATATCCATGTCTGCTTTCAAAGTACGCTGCGGATTCTTTGATGTAGTTGCGTCGAAATCGCACCTGCTCATATGCCTTATCGACGGCATTTTGTGGTTTCGGATGATCATGAACCAGTGCAGCTAACGACGAGCAACCAATCTTGTATCCCTCTCGAAACAAGCGGAGAGAAAACTCGATATCCTCAAAACCCACAAACATGTTGTCATCAAAACCTCCAAGAGCACGAAAGCGATGAACATCAAAAATCGAGGCCCCACCCATCAAACATGTGCCAAGAAAGGGTGCGCCAGACAATCGGCGCGCATCGGTAGGCTTGCCAGCTGAGCCACCTCCCAGATGTATTTCCCCATCGTGATAGTCTACATAAAGATTGCCGCCTCTCAGAAAGACGCTGTCAAGACTGGGATCCAAAAGCGCCAGTGAGAAGAATTTACTCCCCAGGAGCGCGATCTCTGACTGCCAGTGCTTCAAAGGATCTGAAACAAAATAAATATCGTTATCGAGTGATAATATCCAATCTGTCCTGACAACAGCAGCCCCTCTGTTCCGACCGCCGGCCACGCCGTAGTTCTCGCCTAGGCGCTCAATTCTCGTGCGAAACGGAAGTGATGCGAGAATCCGTTGCAAGGTCTCCAACTCTTCCGGTTGCGACCCGTTATCGACAGCCAGAATCTCTCCCTTAAAATGAGGAATCTGCTTTTCTATGCTTCTGCACAAGCGTTCACTCAGGGAAACTCTGTCCATCGACAAAAACATGACTGTAAGGTTTTCACCAGACGCGCCGATGTTCGGGCCACCAGGGCGATCGTAACCCTCGGCTAGATAGCGGTGAGACGGAAGACTGACATACGAAAGACATTCGAGCCCGTCGATGAATTCATTGTCCGACATGCGACAAGCTCACTACTTTGCCGATGACACTTTGACGCCGCGTCCGGCCAGTTTCAGCAGGCTCAATGGAATAAAGCGCCTGCATTTACGATAGACAGACACTGCCCGCCAAGGCACTTGCTGGAGTTCCGCGCTAATCTCGGACATCTCGTTGTTCTTGAACTCAAGCCGCGTTTGAAGCTCAGAAACCTCATTATTCTTGAACTCGAACCGCGCTTGAAGCTCAGAAATCTCATTGTTCCTGAACTCGAGCCGCGCTTGAAGCTCAGAAACCTCATTGTTCTTGAACTCAAGCTGTGCATGAAGTGCAGAAATCTCATTGCTTTTCCGCCAGACGTTGTCTCGCAGAACAAGATTTTCCGCCATTGCAGCTGTCTTCTGGGTGGAGAGCCGCGCGACATCCCGCTCAAGTTCAGACATTCGTTTATGAGCGGCTTCGTTGGAAGTATTCGCAGGTTCAACGATCTCGGTGTTCGACAATTCGCGATACACCATTTGCCCCTGAAGCGCGGACAGCTCGCCAGTCATGCGCTGTAAGCTGGCCTCCTTATCTTCGAGCTCATGATTCATCTTCTCAATATCATGCCGCAGGGCCAAATTAGCCCGGCCAAGCTCTTCCAGCTGCAAGGTCAGCGTACTCGCCTTTTCCAATGCCCCCTCGGCGAGATCGGCCTTTGTCTTGCAACTTTCATACAAAACCTCGAGCTTAGCGCGCGCTGCAATGCCTTTGACTATGCGCTTTTCACAGTCGAGTATCTGCTCCCGCAGCAGCTTCCCATCCGCAATTGCACTTTCCAGCTTCCCGCTGAGAAACGCGATCTCAGTCACGACCGCCCCTTCATCCTCCAAAAGTCTCTTGAAATACGGAGGAGCGGACGCGGTCGAATCCCCTACGACTCCATCCTTATCAGTCCCAAACATGACGCCCCATCCATACACTTAAAATATGAGCCAAATTTACACCGCCTAAATATATCTCACAATTCAAGAAAAGAAGCCACGCGTTCACGCAGGTCCGACGCCCTATCGAGATACGTCTCGGCATTCGCAGTAGGATCATTAATGTCAAAGTCCTTGCCGGAGAGAAACTCGTCCACGGTTCCGTGCCGGACATAATCAAGCAGGCCCGTGAACCGATAAGCATCATCAACGGCTAATACCAGATACACTGGGGTACCCATGGCGAGCGCAGGCAACGCGGCGTGCAATCTCGTCGTGATAACAGCGTCAGCAGAAGCATACTTGCGCAATAATCTGCTTGCGCGAGTCATTTTCGATACAATGTCTGTGTCGTCAGATTCATCGTGAGTGACAATATCAACACGTTTTCGTGTGTTGAACCTGACAAATTCTTCGATGCTTTGAGGAACATCGCACAATACTATGCCACCAATCGGCGCGATGTATCTTGGCCTTCTGAGGGTCAGTGTAAGACAGCCCGAAACATACGACGGCACCCCATGATCCTGAAAATAGGACAGCGTATGCAGATCACGGGCACCTATCGGAGCGATGGACTCCAGATAATGAATATTATCCTTAGAAAGAAACGATTCCGCCGCCCTGGGCGACAAATGCATACTTATGGGCAGAAATTGGACCGACTCGGATGGAGGCCAATTTTCTACGTTATGTCCGTACCACGCATTGCCAACGACCTTAATCAGACGACCCGAAGGAACACGATGGATGCTTTCGCGGTCGATCAGCATATCGACATTGGGTAGAAGCCGTGACGCCGCAATCGCCTGAATAGCATCACCGACATTTTGCGACTTAGGGAAGGTCAACAATCCATAACAAGCTGATGTAGACGAACTTCGCAAAACGTGGGGCCCCATCTCTAACGCTTCAAGAGCCTCATAGAATAGAGCTTCTACAGCATAAAGTCGACAATCTTGCCGAAGAGAATACGATCATTCAAAATTCTTGAAATATCTCCGATACTCCGATTTATCCAAGGATCGAAACCTTCCGTGAATCACTATTTGATCGACTTACATTGCTGTTTTTCAGTCAGCATCGTGTGTCGGCAACTGGACCTCTTACGGATACAAGTCCGATCCAAGCGACGTTCACGTCTGCAACAACTTCGGACGCCCGGCCTGCTCCCGGCCGCGCGCCCGATTGCGAGTCCGGCCAAGGACGCAGGTTAACCCCACATCTCCTTCGCGACGTCGACGGCGAGCTTCAACTTGGCCCACTGCTCGTCCTCGGATAGTACGTTGCCTTCCTCCGTCGAGGCGAAGCCGCATTGCGGCGACACCGCGAGTTGCTCCAAAGGCGCGAACTTCGCGGCTTCCCGCAAGCGGCGCTCGATGTCGGCCTTGCTTTCCAGTTCGCCGAACTTCGAGGTGATAACGCCGACCACAACGATCTTGTTACCCTTGGGAAGGAAACGCAAAGGCTCGAAGCCGCCCGCACGGTCGGAATCGTATTCGAGGAAGTAGCCGTCGTAATTGATCTTGCCCAGCAGCGTTTCTGCCACCGGCTCGTAGCCGCCGGAGGAAATCCAGGTCGAGCGAAAGTTGCCGCGACAGACGTGCGTGGTGATGGTCATATCCGCCGGGCGCTCCGCGATCGCGTAGTTGATGACGCGCGCGTAAATCTCCTGCAAGCCGTCCGGATTGTCGCCGCGCACGCGCGACTTCTTCAGCTCTTCCTCGGAACAGAGATAGGCCCACACCGTGTCGTCGAACTGCAGGTAGCGGCAGCCGGCGTCGTAGAAGGCCTTCACCGCCTTGCGATAGGCCTTGCCGAGGTCCTCGAAGAACGGCTCGAGATCGGGATAGACCTCCTTCGAGATCAGGTTGCGGCCGCCGCGGAAATGCAGCACCGCCGGCGACGGAATCGTCATCTTGGCGGTCACCCCCGCCGCGTCAGCGTGCTTCTTCAGGAAGCGGAAGTGGTCGAGCATCGGATGGTCGTCCGGGAAATCTACCTTGCCGATCACGCGCACCGCGTCGTGGCGGGTCTGCACGCCGGCGAACTGGATACCCAGATCGGGATGGAACAGCTCGCAGCCGACCAGATCCTTGAGGAAATCGAAGTGCCACCAGGAGCGGCGAAACTCGCCGTCAGTCGCGAGCTTGAGGCCGATCGATGCCTGTTTGTGCACGACCTTCTCAATCTCGACGTCCTCGACCTTGCGCAGATCGTCGGCCGAAATCTCGCCCTTCTCCAGCTTGGCGCGCGCTTCCTTGATGCGCGGCGGGCGCAACAGGCTGCCGACTTCATCGGCACGAAACGGCGGTTTTGTTGTTTGCATAAGACTTACTCCCGAGATCGAATTGGACAGTTGATCCGTTGGCGCGAACGTAGCGAAGCGACGTCACGACAACAAGCGCATTACGCCCTCCCCCCAATGCCGAGGAAGCGCTCCAGCGGCGCCCCGTCCGCCTGCAACGCCGCACTCGCGGCTTCGTGCACGATGGTGCCACGATCGAGAATGACGACACGGTCGGCCAGGCGAAGAATTTTGTGGGCGTTCTGCTCGACAATGATCGAGCAGATACCGCCAGCGCGGGTGATTGCGCCAAGCGCCGCCAGCAGTTCATCCACGATGATCGGCGCCAGCCCCTCGGTCGGCTCGTCGAGCAACAGCACCTTGGGATTGAGCGTCAGCGCGCGACCTATCGCCAGCATCTGCTGCTCGCCGCCGGACAACTGATTGCCGAAATTCCTGCGCCGCTCCTTGAGGCGCGGAAACATGGTGTACACCCGCTCCACGTCCCACGGCCCGGGCTGCGCCACCGCGGTCATGTTTTCCTCGACAGTGAGCGAGCGGAAGATGTTGCGCTCCTGCGGCACCCAGCCGATGCCGACGCGGGCGCGCTGGTCCGACCGTAGCGGCGTCAGGTCGGTGCCGCCGAGCCGGATGGTGCCGCTGAAACGGCGGGTCGCGCCAACGATCGAATTGATCAGGGTGGTCTTGCCGGTGCCGTTGCGCCCGAGCAGCGCCAATACCTCGCCGTCTTCGAGCCGTAGCGTCATATCCGGCAGCACCACGGCCTCGCCATAGCCGGCGCGCAGATTGTCGACGTGCAACAGGTCAGGCATCGGCGCCCTCACCAAGATAGACCGCCTTGACGCGCGGATCGCGCCCGACCTCGTCCGGGGTGCCTTCCACCAGCATAGCGCCATTGACCAGCACCGAGATTCGATCGGCGAAGGAGAACACCAAGTCCATATCGTGCTCGATCAGCAGCACTGTCACCTCGCGCGGCAGGGCGGCGACGGCGGCAAGGATATCGTGGCGTTCGCTCTGCGGCACGCCGGCCGCCGGCTCGTCCAGCAGCAGCACGCGTGGTTTGGTGGCAATGGCGAGCGCTATCTCCAGCAGCCGCTGCTTGCCGTAAGGCAACGTGCCGGTTGGCTCGTTCATGACGTCGAGCAGATGGAACCGCGTCAGCGTGTCCGCGATCTCGACATTGACGTCGGCGCGCGAACCGAGCCGCCGCCACCAGTCACCGCCGTGACCCAACCGCTCCGACACGGCGAGTCCGATGGTTTCCAACGGCGTCAGGTCGGCATAGAGCTGATTGATCTGGAAGGTGCGGGATAGTCCTCGCAGCACCCGGGCCTGCACCGAGAGGCGAGTGATGTCGATATCTTCCAGTAGAATTCTGCCGCCGTTTGGTTTGATCACGCCGGTCAGCAGATTGATCACGGTGGTCTTGCCGGCGCCGTTGGGGCCGATCAGGGCGTGCCGCGCGCCGGCCGCGATCTTGAGCGACAGGTCGCGGGTGACATGCAGGCCACCGAACTGCTTGTCGAGACCGACGGTTTCCAGCGCGAAGCTCATGACGGGGTCCGATCCGATGCGGCCACGCCACCACGCAGCGCCGGGATGCGTCGCATTGCAAGGCGCGGCAACCACAACACACCACGATACATCCGGTCGCGACCGATCAGGACGATCAGCACCAGCACCAGCCCGATCCAAAACTGCCAGAACTGCGGTGTCCACGACGAGAACATGTCCTGCAGCACCCGAAACACCACAGCGCCGATCAAGCCGCCATACAGATAACCTGCGCCGCCGATCACCAGCACCAGCAACAGGTCGGCGGATCGATCGAAGGAAAACACATCAAGCGACGCCAGCGCCGTCGTCTGTGTGAACAGCGCGCCCGCGATCCCCGCGTAGAACGCCGATAACGTATAGATCGCGATCAGGCGACGGTTGACCGGAATGCCAATGGCGGCCGCGCGCAGCGGATTGTTGCGGATTGCGCGCAGCGACAGCCCGAACGGCGAATGCACGATCAGCCGCGCCAACAGGAACAGCACGAACAGCACCACGAGACAGTAGATGAAGCCAACCTTGCCGAAGATATCGAACGCGAACAGCCCGAGGATAGGATCGATGACAATGCCCTGCAGGCCATCAAACCCACCAGTGATATCGGAAAACTTGTTGGCGAGTTCGCGCAGCAGCAGTGCGATGCCGAGCGTCACCATCAACTGGCTGAGTTCGGACCCGCGGATCACCAGGAAACTGGTTGCGAAACCCAGAACCATCGCGGCCAAACCGGCGACGACCAGCGCCAACACCGGCTCCTTGACCAGGCCATGCACCGCCAGCAGTCCCGCGCAATAAGCGCCGACGCCGAAGAAAGCGGCGTGGCCAAGCGAGACGATGCCGGCATAGCCGAGGATCAGATCCAGTGACAGCGCGAACAGCCCGAGCCATGCCATTTCGGTGAGGATCAGGTAGCGATCGGAAAACACAAAAACGGCCGCGACCGCGATCAGCCAGAACGCGGTTTCGCCGCGCCCCCAACGCGCCCGTCGCAATGAAATCTCTCCGACACCGTGATCCGCGCTCATGACCGGTTCACCGCTGCGCCACACGACCGAACAGACCGTTCGGACGCCAGATCAGGATCACAATCATCACAGTGTAGATGACAAAGGCGCCGAGCTTCGGCACGTAGTATTTGCCTGCGACGTCGGCGATGCCGAGCAGCAGCGAGGCGAGGAACGGGCCGGTGATGGTCTGCGATCCACCCACCGTCACCACGATCAGGAAGTAGATCATGAACTTGAGCGGGAAATACGGATCGAGCCCGAGGATTTCCGCGCCCAACGCTCCGCCGAGCCCGGCGAGCCCCGAACCGAACGCGAATGTCAGCGCAAACACCTGCGGCACGTTGATGCCGAGGCCGGAGGCGGCGCGCGGATCGTCCACCGCCGCACGCAGACGGCTGCCGAAGCGGGTCTTCGCCAAGGTCAACTGGATACCGAGCGTCAACAGCCCGCAGATCACAATGATCATCAACCGGTAACGGCCGATCCCGACGCCGAAAAGGTTGAACTGCCCTTCCAGCATCGCCGGCAGACGAATGAATATCTGCGACGATCCCATGATGTAATCCACCACCGTCACCGACATGAACACCAGCCCGATGGTGAACAGCACCTGATCAAGCGGGTTGCGATGATACAGATGCTTGTAGAGCGTCTGCTCCATAACGAGCCCGATCAACGCGCTGGCGATGAAGGCCATCGGAAGGGCAACGAAGAACGGCACGCCGGACTGGTTGACCAGCACCGCGCAGATGTAGCCGCCGGCCATCGCAAACGCGCCGTGCGCGAGATTGACGAAATTCATCAGCCCAAGCGTTACCGCGAGCCCGCTTGAGAGCACGAAAAGCAACATGCCGTAAGCGACACCGTCGAACAGGATGGTGAGAAGTGTCGTCATGCAAGATTTTTACGCGCGGTCATGGCCGGGCTTGTCCCGGCCATCCACCTTCAAGAAAAGTTGGATGCAAAGAAGCGGGGAAGCCCGGCACAAGGCCTGGGATGACGGCTTTCTCGGTTGGGCAACCACCGCGATCGCTCACTTCTTGGTCTTGCCGGGGTCCTTGACGTCCTTGAAGGTCTCGAACTCGATGTTGTAGAGCTCGCCGTCCTTCTTCTCCACCTTGCGGATGTAGACATTCTGCACAATGTCACGGGTTTCCGGATCGATCGAGATCGGGCCGCGCGGGCTCTCCCACGCCATGCCCTTCATCGCCGCGATCAGCGAATCGCCATCAGCCTTGCCGCCGGTCTTCTTCAACGCCTCATAGACGAGATGGATGCCATCATAGCCGCCGACCGCCATGAAGCCCGGCCGCTGGCCGTACGCCTTCTTGTAGGCCGCGACGAAATCCTTGTTCGCCTGCGACGGATGTGCCGCCGAATAGATGTGCGCCGTCACCGCACCGAGCGCGGAATCGCCCATGCCGTTCAGGAGATCGTCGTCCATCACATCGCCCGGCCCGATCACCTTGATGCCGCTCTTGTCGAGGCCGCGCTCGGCATACTGCTTCATGAAGTTGCCACCCTGTCCGGCCGGCACGAACACGAACATCGCATCCGGCTTGGCATCCTTCATGCGCTGCAGGAACGGCGCGAAGTCCGGGTTGGCCAGCGGCACTTTGACCTCTTCGACGATCTGGCCGCCACCGGCGGTGAAATGATCCTTGAAGAACTTCAGCGCGTCGTGGCCGGGCGCATAGTCCGACGTCAGCGTCGCAACCTTCTTGATGCCGTTCTTCACCGCCCAGTCGCCGATGATGGTGGATGACTGGCCGAGGGTGAAGCTGGTCCGCACGATATAGGGCGACCGCTCGGTGATCACCGAGGTGCCCGCCGCCATCACGATCTCCGGGACCTTGGCCTGGGTCGCGAGCGGCGCGGCCGCAAAGGCCGCCGGTGTGACCCCGAAACCCGCAATGATGTTGACCTTGTCGTTGACGATCAGTTCCTGCGCCAGCCGCTTGGTGTTGTCCGGCACCGCCGCGTCATCCTTGAGAATGACTTCGATCTTCTTGCCCGCGACGCTGTTGCCATGCTGCTGCATGTAGAGCTTGACCGCGTTGTCGATCTGCTTGCCGGTGGACGCCTGACCACCGGTCATCGGGACGATCAGGCCGATCTTGACCGTCTCCTGCGCTTGCGCCGCCAAAGCAGATGCGCCCAGCAGCAGGCCGGCAGCGGCGATTTGAAGCAAGGTTTTCTGACGGATGAACATGGCACTCCTCCCCTGGCGTCCGCGATTTTATCGACCGGCCGGCGACTGTCGCCTTGCACGATTGAAATCTTTTGCGGGGCAGCGCGAATGGGCCACTTCCGGCACCGGCACCCCAGCCAACTGGCACACAAAAGCCGCAGCCGATCAACAGGATTTTAGCCACAAAAAATTGGATAAAACGAAGGTTTAGTTGCAGTTGCGAACAATACGATTTCCCATGCGTTATCGCATCGGCTACTCCTTGCGGGGCTTGATTTGGAGCGAACAGACACGAGATGCGTTGGTTTCTTGGCATCGTTGCCGCGGTGATGGTGACAGCCGCGGTCTATTACGGATCGGCGCTCTACAGTCTGTCCGATCTCGTGGCCGCCACGCGGGACGGCAACGGCGCTGCCATCGTCGCCCGCACCAATCTTCCGCGGCTCAGCAATTCCCTCAGCAGCCAGATCGTGAAAGCCTATCTTGAGCGGGTGGGCGCGACCCGGCGGGTGGGCGCTGCCGAGCGGATGCTGGTGAGCGGCTACGGCGCCACGATCGCCGACGTCATGGTCTCAAAACTGCTGACGCCTGAAAATCTGACCGAGTTGCTCAAGGCGGGCCAGCTCGCCGAGACGAAGGCATCGCCCACGATCACGGGATTGCCGTCCCTGACCGATCTCGAGAAGATCAACCTTCTGACGCAGTTCGGCCGGGTTCACTACATCAATCCGGTGAAACTCAGCATCCGGGTCAGTAAATCCGCCGATCCGGAGGACGCAACCGCCATCGTGCTGCACCGTAGCTCGTTGAGCTGGAAGCTGGCGGGGATCGACCTGCCACGCAAGGTGCTGCGCGACATCGTGGCTCGCCTGCCCACGCCGTAATCCGCTCAGTCCATGAAGACAACCGTCTTGTTGCCGTTGAGGATCACGCGATCCTGGAGATGATGGCGGACGGCGCGCGCCAGCACACGGCGCTCGATATCGCGGCCCTTGCGCACCAGATCCGCCGGAGCGTCGCGATGGCTGATCCGCTCGACATCCTGATCGATGATCGGACCTTCGTCCAATGCACTGGTGACGTAGTGCGCCGTGGCGCCGATCAATTTGACCCCCCGCGCATGCGCCTGATGGTAGGGCCGCGCACCCTTGAAACCCGGCAGGAACGAGTGGTGAATGTTGATGCAGCGTCCCGACAGTTCTCCCGCCAGCTTGTCTGACAGGATTTGCATATAGCGCGCCAGCACCACCAGATCCGTCTGTGTGGTCCTGACCAGATCGGAGATGGCGGCTTCCTGCGCCGATCGGGTTTCGCCGGTGACCGGCAGATAGTGGAACGGGATGTCGCCGAGGTCGAGCCCGTTGTAGGTCTCGCGCGGATGATTGGAAACGATGGCGGTCGGGATCATCGCAAGTTCCCCGGTCCGCCAGCGATAGAGGATATCCGCGAGGCAGTGATCCGATTGTGACACCAGCAGCATCACCCGCCGAAGCGTCGCGCGGTCACGCATCAGCCAACGCATGGCGAAACGCTCGGCGATGGCACCGAACCCCGTCTGCAACGAAGACAGGCTTACGGCGAGATCCGCCGGATTAAACACCACCCGCATGAAGAAGTGATCCGACTCGACGTCGTTGAATTGCTGGGCGTCGAGGATGTTCTGCCCGTTGTGAGCCAGGAAAGTCGACACCGCCGAGACGATGCCCGGACGATCCGGACAAGAGAGGGTCAAAACGAATTGAGGATCGGGCATGGACTGTCCACATCAGCAAGGCCGCGCGAGGCGACGGAAACCGGCCCTGCTCTATCACCGACAACGGCGTGCGCCAATCTTCCATACAGCCGCACGACTTGACGCTTCCGACCACCCGGACATTATACGTCCAACAAAAAACAAGGGCGGACGCCGATGCCGGAATTGCCATTAACGAATTTGCGCGTGGTGGAAATCGGCTCGGGTGACGCGCTGGCCTATTGCGGCAAGCTGTTCTCGGATTTCGGCGCGGAGGTCATCAAGATCGAACCGCCCGGCGGCGATCCGGCGCGACGCATCGCGCCGACGGTCGATACCGGCGACGGCCAGGCAGAAAGCGCGTATTTCGCCTGGCTCAACACCAACAAGCAAAGCATCACCGCCGATCTCGGCACTCCCGCCGATGTGGCGCGGGTTCGCGCGATGCTGGGCAGCGCCGACCTTTTGATCGATGGACGATCCCCGGCCCTCATCGAAAGCTCGCTCCTGAAGCACGACGATCTGCGCGCCGCCGATCCGGCCCTCGCCATCACCGCGATCTCGTCGTTCGGAGAACACGGACCCTACCGCGACTACGCCGTTACGGATTCGGTGTGCCGCAGCCTCGCCGGACTGGTGAAACTGGTGGGCGCCGCCGAAGGCCCGCCAGTACTGCCGCGCGACGGCCAGATTGCGATCATGGCCGGGTTGACCGCTTTCATTCCGAGCCTTGCCGGGCTTTACGGCCGCGTTCACGGTGCGCGCCGGTTTGCCGTCAGCGCGTTCGAAGCGATGTTGCAGATCAGCGAGTTCGATACCGGACTGGCGCTCGAGGCCGGCTTCACCCGGCCGCGTATCGCTATCAATCGCTTCGGGCGCGGTTTCCCGGTCGGCAATTTCGCGACCAAACAAGGCTGGCTGGGCGTCACCGTGGTGACGCCGGCGCAGTGGAACAGTTTCTGCGCCATGATCGGGTTGCCGGAACTTGGTCCAGATCCGCGCTATTCCGCCACCGCCGACCGTTATCTCCACGCCGAAGAACTGAGCCGCATCATCCACCCGGTGCTGGTGCAGAAGACCGCGCGCGAATGGTTCGAACAGGGCATCGAACTGCGGCTGCCGCTCGCCATCGTACCCGACATGGCCGAACTACTGGCGCAGGAGGTGCACCGCGAACGGGGCGCCTTCGCGCCGGTGCGGATCGGGACGGCCTCGTTCGACGCGCCGGTGCTGCCGCAGCACCTGACACGTTCCCGGCCGAAACCGAACGGCGTCGCACCGCTCGCCGGCGCCGACAACGACGCCCCTCTCGCCCCTCGCACGCGTCTCGCGACGCGCGCGGCGACACCCGACGATCCGCAACCGCTGAAAGGCCTGCGCATCATCGACCTGACCATGGGCTGGGCCGGACCGACCGCGACGCGGCAAATGGGCGATCTCGGTGCCGACATCATCAAGGTGGAATCGTGCCAGTATCCCGACTGGTTTCGCGGCACCGATCCGCGCGGGCCGTATCATCCGGAACGGACCTACGAGAAGACCTACTGGTTCCAGATGATGAACCGCAACAAGCGCGGCATCACGCTCGATCTCACTTCGGAAGCCGGACTGGACCTCCTCAAACGGCTCCTCACGACCGCCGACGCCGTGATCGACAACTACGCCGCCGACGTGCTGCCGCGCATGGGTCTCGATCCCGCAGCAATGCTGCGGATCAACCCGCGCCTCGTCGTGGTGACGATGCCGGCTTTCGGCACCACCGGCGCCTGGAAGGACTGTCGGGCCTACGGCTCAACGCTCGAACAGGCCTCCGGACTGCCATCCGTGACCGGCCGCGAAGAAGACCCGCCGACCATGCTACACGCAGCGCTGGGTGATCCGCTCGGCGGTGTCAGCGCGGCGACGGCCCTGATGCTGGGCTTCATGCATCAACGCAACTCCGGCGAAGGCCAGCATATCGACCTCTCGCAGGTTGAATGCTGCATGCAGTTCACCGCGCCCTCGATCATCGAGCAGGCCGCGACCGGGAAAACCTCGCCGCGGATCGGCAACCGCCATCCTCGGTTCGTGCCAAACGGCTGCTTTCCATGCCTCGGGGAAGACCAGTGGATCACGCTGGCGGTCCGCTCCGACGACGAATGGCCGAAGCTGTGCGAGATCATGCACCGACCGGATCTCGCCGCCGATCCGGCACTTAAGACCGCCTCCGGCCGCCGCCGCGAGGAAGATCGCATCGAAGTGGCGATCCGGCAGTGGACCACAACGGTCCGCCCCGACCTCGCAATGGTAACCTTGCAGGCCGCCGGCATCGCGGCGGGCGTGGCGCGATTGCCGGCGGATCTCGCCGCCGATCCCCACCTGATGGCGACCGGACACTGGCAACCGGCGGTGCGGCGCTACATGGGTCCGCACGTGCTGCCGTCGGTCTCCTACCGCGAAGGCGACGCCCGACGACCCTACGCCATCACCCGCCTCGCGCCGACGCTGGGTCAGCACAACCACGAGGTGCTGGGCGATGTGTTGGGGCTGAGTGCCGACGAGATTGCCCAACTCGAAGCCGATGAGGTGATCGGGACCACGGCGACGTCGAAGAAAAGCAAGACGAAGGCAGCATAAGCGCAACTGCGGTGTGCGAGCCTGACCGGAATTTTTTCTGATGAGCGCACAACACCAAAGGCATGGTCCCCGCACAGGCGGGGACCCATACGCCGCCGCGGTTCGGCTACACCACCGAAGGCAAGGCTATCTTACAACAACCAATGCCAGGGGTTCTCGGTCCGCGCCTGCGCGGGGACGACGCTGAGACCCTTGAAAAAACATTGAAGCCAGAGATTTCGGAATCGCAGCCAAACCACCACGCGCGGCGTTCACTCCCCATACCGCCGCAGCCGTTCCAGATCGAGAATGGTGAGGCCGCCATACTCGAGCCGCAGCACACCTTCTTTTTCCAGTGCCTTGAGGCAACGGTTGGCGTTCTGCCGGGACATGCCCGACAATGCGCCGATTTCCTCCTGGGTGATGTCGAGCTGGCGCTTACCGTCAGGATAGAGGATCGGGTTGAACAGCGAGGCGATGCAGCGCGCCAGGCGCGCCGTCGGGTCCAGCATACGGCCGTATTCCAGCAGCCCCATGAAATGACCGACGCGCTCGTTGAGCTGCGCGACGAGGAAACGGTTGAAACCGACGCTGTTCTCGAACAGCCACTGAAACGTGGCACGCTCCATCAGGGCGATCCGGCTGTCGCGCAACGCCACCGCGTCGTATCGCCGCGTCTCGTTCTTCAAGACCGAACCTTCGCCGAACCATGCTCCGGACGTGAGACCGGTGAAGGTAACCGCTTTCCCCGAATGCGAGATCGTTCCGATCCGGACCAAGCCGGTCACGACGCCGGTCCAGTACTCGAACTTGTCGCCCCGCATACAAATGAATTCGTTGGCGGCAAAGGCTCTTTCGGTTACCCCCGCGCGTGCGGCTTCGACCTCCCGTTCGCTCAACCCGGAAGCCCATGGCGCGACGCGTTTGAGATGGTCGACAGCGATCATGATCGGGGCGACGCGATTTTACCGCGACTGCTCGCCGCAACGGTCAATTGTTCACATTGCCGCCGGAAATGTCGGAGGCAAGACATTCGGAGGATCGGCTTTACCGTAAGCATCGAGACAATCGTGAGGCGGCCATTTGGAGACAAGATGGCTGGCGGAACGAAACAACGACAAGACACGCGACGAAGGTTGTACTTTAGTGCGGCCGATTTGATGCGACAACTCGCAATATCGTTCCGCGGCGGTCGCGCTTCACTTGGGGACCCGTACTTGGGGACCCGCACTTGGCGACCCGCACTTGGCGACCCGCCGGTTTGCGGGCAAGATCAGCGACTTGAGCGCTTATCACCGGCGCCGGGCGCGGAAATATCCTGGGCAAGACCCACAAGAGCGTCGAAGACGCCGAGCGAGGGAGGGGAATGGTGGACGTGACGGCAGACCATGCGTTGGACGTGCGTGGCGTTTCGCTGCGGTTCGGCGGCGTGCGCGCCCTCACCGACGTCAGTTTCGGCGTGCGCGAGGGCGAACTGTTCTCCATCATCGGCCCCAACGGCGCCGGCAAGACCTCCATCGTCAACTGCATTTCCGGCCGCTATCGCCCAACCGAGGGCAAGCTGTTCTATCACGGGAAAGACATCACCGGCCTCAACACCAATGCCCGCCCGGCGCTCGGCATCGGCCGCACCTTTCAGAACCTGGCGCTGTTCCACCACATGAGCGTGCTCGACAACATCATGGTCGGCCGCCATCACCTGCTGAAGAATAATTTCATCACCGGCTCGCTGTACTGGCTCAGCGGCGCGCGGCGTGAGGAACTGGCCCATCGTCAGAAGGTCGAGGAGATCATCGACTTCCTCGATCTGCAATCGGTGCGCAAGGCCACCGCCGGTACCCTCTCCTACGGCTTGCGCAAGCGCGTCGAACTTGCTCGCGCCATGGCGCTGGAGCCGAAGCTGATCCTCCTCGACGAGCCGATGGCCGGCATGAACTTCGAAGAGAAGGAGGACATGGCCCGCTACATCGTCGATCTCAACGAGGAGTTCGGGATGACGGTGGTGATGATCGAGCATGACATGGGTGTGGTCATGGACATCTCCCATCGCGTCGTGGTGCTGGACTTCGGCAGGAAGATCGCCGAGGGCGATCCCGGCGCCGTGCTGGCCGATCCGCACGTCCGCAGCGCCTATCTCGGCGAAGAAGACGAAGCATTGACGGATCCCGACGATGCGCCGCGTCCGCTGGAGACAAACGCATGAGCCGACGACCAGCGTTCGACTATCACGCCCGCACTGCGCAGGCACCGACGTTCCCGAAGATGCTGCGGCTCAACGCCCGCGAGCACGGCGGCGAGGTGGCGCTGCGCGAGAAGGATTTTGGACTTTGGAAGCCTTTCACCTGGGATCAGTATCACGCGCGCACCCGTGATTTCGCGCTTGGACTGATCGAACTCGGTCTCGGCAAGGACGACGTGGTGGGCATCATCGGCGACAACCGGCCTGATTGGGTCGCCGCCGAGATCGCCGCCCACGCCATCGGCGGCTTCAGCCTCGGGCTCTATCGCGACGTGCTGGAAGACGAAGCCGCCTACCTCATCAGCTACGGCGAAGCCAAGGTCGTATTCGCCGAGGACGAAGAGCAGATCGACAAGCTGCTGAGCCTCGGCGACCGGGTGCCGAGCATCCGTCACATCGTCTATTCCGATCCACGCGGGATGCGGAAATACGACGATGCGCGATTGATGACCGCCGACAAACTCGCCGAGATGGGCCGCGCCCGCGCCGCGCGCGAGCCGGACCTCTACGACAGGCTGGTGGACACCACCGACGCCGACACCACGGCGATCCTCTGCACCACCTCGGGCACCACCGCCAATCCGAAACTGGCGATGCTATCGGGCGGATCGGTGCTGCGCCACTGCGCCACCTATCTCACTTTTGACCCCAAGGGGCCTGACGACGAATACGTCTCGGTGCTACCGCTGCCATGGATCATGGAGCAGATCTACGCGCTGGGGATGGGGCTTCTGTCGCGGATGAAGATCAACTTCGTCGAAGAACCCGAGACGATGATGAACGATTTCCGCGAGATCGCGCCGACTTTTGTGCTTTTCGCGCCGCGCGTCTGGGAATCGCTCGCCGCCGACGTGCGCGCACGGGTGATGGATGCCTCGCCGCTGAAGCAGAAGCTCTACGATATCGGCATGAAGACCGGTCTTGCCGCGCTGGAGCAAGGCAAACACTCCGCTGTCGCGGACGGACTGTTGTTCCGCGCACTGCGCGACCGGCTCGGCTTTTCGCGATTGGCGTCGGCCGCCACCGGCGGCGCGGCGCTCGGCCCAGATACCTTCAAGTTCTTCCGCGCCATGGGCGTGCCGCTGCGCACGCTCTACGGCCAGACCGAAACGCTTGGCGCCTATACGCTGCACCGCGAGACCAGCGTCGATCCCGACACCACCGGCGTCGCAATGGCCGACGACATCGAATTGCGGATCGAGAATGCGGACGCCAACGGCGTCGGCGAAATCCTCGTCCGCCATCCCAACATGTTCCTCGGCTACTACAAAAATCCGGAAGCCTCCGTCGCCGACATGGACAATGGCTGGATGCGGTCGGGCGACGCCGGCTATTTCAACGGCAATCGCGAACTCGTCGTCATCGACCGCATCAAGGACATGGCGCAGACGCTCGGCGGCGACCGCTTTTCGCCGCAGTACATTGAGAACAAGCTAAAGTTCTCGCCGTATGTCGCCGAAGCCGTCGTGCTCGGTGACGGCCGCGAAAACCTCGCCGCGATAATCTGCATCCGCTATTCGATCGTCTCGAAGTGGGCGGAGAAGAACCGCATCGCGTTCACGACTTACACCGACCTGTCGTCGCGGCCAGAGGTCTACAAACTGCTGCACAGGGAAGTCGAAGCCGTGAACGCCACGCTGCCGCCGGCGCAGCGCATCTCGAAATTCCTGCTGCTGTACAAGGAACTCGACGCCGACGACGGCGAACTGACCCGTACCCGGAAAGTGCGTCGCAACGTCATCAACGAGAAATACGCCGACATCATCAACGGCATCTACGGCGGTCAAAGCGAGATCAAGGTCGATACTGTAATTCGCTTCCAGGACGGCACCACGCAACGCATCCGCACGACGCTCAAGGTGATCGACCTGGTGCGCAGCGCGATGAGGGAGGCGGCGGAGTGACTTGCCGGTACCAGCCACACGCCGTCATGCCCGCGCTTGTCGCGGGTATCCACGTCTTTCCTCCCATCGCCTTGTTAAGGCGTGGATGGCCGGGGCAAGCGCGGCCATGACGAAATTCGCGACGAGATACGTATCATGAACACGCAACTCCTGATCCAGCTTCTGGTCAACGGCCTCGTGGTCGGCACGCTGTATGGCGTGGTCGCGATGTCGTTCGTGCTGATCTACAAGGCAACGCAGGTCGTCAACTTCGCGCAGGGCGAACTGTTGCTGGTCGGCGCCTGGGTGTGCTGGGCGCTGATGGTCAAGTATCAGGTGCCATTCTACGCGGCGATGCCGATCACCATGATCTTCATGTTCGTCTTCGGCATCCTGATCCAGATGGTGTTCCTGCGGCCGATGATCGGCGAGCCGATCATCTCGGTGATCATGGTGACGATCGCTCTCTCGACAGTCCTGCAAGCGGCAATGAAGTGGATCTTCGGCGTCAATCCGCAGCCGTTCCCGCCGATCTTCACCAGCCAGTCGGTCAGTTTCCTTGGCCTGTCGATCCAGACCGTCTACGTCATGAGTCTGGTCGTGTCGCTGGCGATGATGGCGGCGATGGCATGGTTCTTCCAGGTTTCCAAACATGGCCTCGCCATGCGCGCTACGGCCTTCAACCAGCAGGTGGCACAGTCGCTCGGCATTTCCGTGAAAAACGTGTTCGCGATGTCATGGGCGATCTCGGCAACCGTGTCGGCGGTCGCGGGCGTCGTGGTCGCGGTGGTCAACGGCGTGTCGTCGGGCCTGTCGATCTACGGCATCAAGGTGTTTCCGGCCGTCATTCTGGGCGGCCTCGATTCTATCGCCGGCGCTGTGCTCGGCGGCATCATCATCGGCCTTCTGGAAAACTTCGCGCAGTTCGTGGATGGCCAGTATCTGCACTGGGGCAATCTCTACGAGGTCGCGCCGTTCTACGTGCTGATCATCATTCTGATGATCAAGCCTTACGGACTGTTCGGCACCAAGGACATCGAGCGGGTATAATACAACATGGCCAATTCAATGATCCCCGCTGGTGATTTCCGCACTTCCTACGCGGCGGACACCACCATTTTCCCGACGGTGACGAGCCGGAATTTCGCCATCGCCGGCATATTGCTCGCCGCCTGCGCGCCGCTCGTGCTCGGCGACTACTGGATGAGCATGCTGATCGCGATCGGCATCTACGGCATCGCAGCGCTGGGCCTTAATGTGTTGCTGGGCTTCACCGGCCAGATCTCCATCGGCCACGCCGCGTTCTTCCTGTTCGGCGCTTTCACCTCTGCCTATCTTTCGAGCAAGCTGTCGGTGCCGACGTTCTTCGCCATTCCGCTGTCCGGCTTCATCACCGCGATCGTCGGGTTGGTTTTCGGCCTGCCCGCAGCGCGCCTGAAGGGGCTGTATCTCGCGATCGCGACACTCGCCGCGCAGTACATTCTTCTCGACTTCTTCGCCCGCGCCGAATGGTTTTCTGGCGGCTCGGTGCCAGCGTCCGCGGAACCGTTCTCGATTTTCGGCTACGCCGTGAGGGGCGACCATCAGTATTTCTATGTGGTGCTGGCCTATGTCGTGATCTCATTCCTGCTGGTGACCAACTTGATGCGCTCGCGCGACGGCCGCGCGCTGATCGCGGTGCGTGACCATTATCTCTCAGCCGAGATCATGGGCATCAACCTGACCAAGTATCGCACGCTGTCATTCGGCATCGCGGCCTTCTTCGCGGGCATCGGCGGCGCGCTGTACGCGCATTACCAGCTCGTGGTCTCCTATGAAGGATTCGGCATCGAACGTTCGATCCTTTTCCTCGCCATGGTCATTATCGGCGGACTGGGCTCTGTCATGGGCACCCTGATGGGGACCGCCTTCGTCGTCCTGCTCCCCGAAGTCATGGAGTGGCTCAGTGCGGCTCTGCGCGGCGGGCTGATCGACCAGACGCTGGGCCTGAAGAACAACATCACATTCCTGCGCGAGATTGCCATCGGCGCCATCATCATTGCCTTCCTGGTGTTCGAACCTGACGGACTTGCGCACCGCTGGCATCAGATCAAAGCTTACTGGAAGTTCTACCCGTTCTCGCATTAAGGCTCGAGCGGGCGACGATCAGACCACCGCATAAATCAACAGGAGGAAGACCCATGAAAATCACCACCCTGCTCGGCAGCGCCGCGCTCGCGGTCGTGCTCGGCGCCAGCGGCGCACTGGCGCAATCGTCGATCAAGATCGGCCACCTCGCCGACTACTCCGGCGGCACGTCCGATGTCGGCACGCCGTATGGCCAGGCTGTGGCCGACACCTTCGCCTGGATAAACAAGAACGGCGGCATCAACGGCACCAAGGTCGACATCGAAACCGTCGACTATGGCTATCAGGTGCCACGCGCTATCGCGCAGTACAAGAAGTGGACCGGCTCCGACAAGGTGTCGGCAATCATGGGCTGGGGCACCGCCGACACCGAGGCGCTGACCGGCTTCGTCGCCCAGGACAAGATCCCGTTCCTGTCGGCGTCCTACGCGGGCCAACTGACCGACCCCACCGGCGCGGCCGGCAAGTCGAAGGCTGCGCCCTACAACTTCTTCTACGGCCCGAGCTACTCCGATGCGCTGCGCGCCGAACTGACCTGGGCGGCGGAGGACTGGAAAGCCAAGGGCAAGTCGGGCGCGCCGAAGTTCGTCCACATGGGCGCCAACCACCCCTATCCGAACGCGCCCAAGGCCGCAGGTGAAGCACTGGCCAAGGAACTCGGCTTCGAGGTGCTGCCGCCGCTGGTGTTCGCGCTGAGCCCCGGCGACTACAGCGCGCAGTGCCTGAGCCTCAAGAGCTCTGGCGCCAACTACGCCTATCTTGGCAATACCGCCGCTTCCAACATCTCTGTCATCAAAGCCTGCAAGACGGCCGGCGTCGATGTCCAATTCCTCGGCAACGTCTGGGGCATGGACGAAAACGCCGCCAAGACCGCTGGCGATGCCGCTGACGGCGTCGTGTTCCCGCTCCGCACCCCCGTGGCCTGGGGCGCCAACGCACCCGGCATGAAGACCGTGATGGAGATTTCCAAGATCTCCGACGCCAGTGGCGCCGCCTATCGCCCGGTGCATTACATCGCCGGCGTTTGCAGCGCCATGTACATGAAGGAAGCGCTGGAATGGGCCGCGAAGAACGGCGGCGTCACCGGCGAGAACGTCAAGAAGGCCTTTTACCAGAAGAAGGGCTGGGTGCCGGCTGGATTGGAAGGCGTCTGCAACCCGTCGACTTGGACCGACACCGACCATCGCGGTACGCTAACCGTCGATCTGTATCGCACCAAGGTGTCGGGCGCGACCGACGGTGATCTCAACGACCTGATAAAGAAGGGCACCATCAAGCTCGAGAAGGTCAAGACCATCGAGCTCCCGCGCAAGGCGGAATGGCTCGGCTGGTAAGACGATGAGGCGTCATGGCCGGGCAACGCGTGGGACACGTTTTCACGCCCACGCCCGGCCACCCACGTCTCGCCGCTAACTGCAAGAACCGTGGATGCCGACACGTCGGCATCCTTCAGAACGCTGTTCCTCGAACGGTCAGGCGCCGACATGACGCCTCGACACTGCGGACAACGACATGACCGACACTGCTGAATTGACGCGCAAGGCACCGACGACCGCTGCGGCTCCCCTGCTATCGGTACGCAACATCGAGGTTGTCTACGACAAGGTCATCCTTGTGCTGCGCGGCCTGTCGCTCGATGTGCAGCAGGGCGCGATCGTGGCGCTGCTCGGCGCCAACGGCGCGGGCAAGTCGACGACGCTCAAGGCGATCTCCGGCCTGCTCAAGACCGAGGAAGGCGAAGTCACCCGCGGCGACATCATGTTCAATGGCGAGCGCATCAACGGGATCGACCCCGACCAGATCGTCCGCCGGGGTATTTTCCAGGTGATGGAGGGTCGGCGCATCATTTCCGACATGACCACGCTGGAGAATCTGCGGCTGGGCGCGTTTACCCGCAGCGACGGTGGGGTGAATGCCGATATCGACATGGTCTTCAAATATTTCCCGCGCCTCAAGGAACGTACCGGTCTCGCCGGCTACCTCTCCGGCGGCGAACAGCAGATGCTGGCGATCGGCCGGGCCATGATGGCGCGCCCCAAGATGATCCTGATGGACGAGCCCTCGATGGGCCTGTCGCCGCTACTGGTGAAGGAAGTGTTCGCCATCATCCGCCAGATCAACCGCGATCTCGGCGTCACCATTCTGCTGGTGGAGCAGAACGCGCGCGCCGCGCTGTCGGTCGCAAGCCACGGCTACATCATGGAACAGGGTAAGGTCGTGCTCGACGGCACAGCCGATGAGTTGCGCGACAACGAGGACGTCAAGGAATTCTACCTCGGCGGCGGCGAGCATCAGCGCAAGAGTTTCAAGAACCTCAAAAGTTTCAAGCGCCGCAAACGCTGGCTCTGAGATTCGATTGAGGACACCGCTCTTTCCTTGTCGGGAGAGGCAGCCGAACACGCGTTGCGAATGAACAGGACCCCGCCATGGCCGACCACTACGACGCCCTCGAAACCCGAACGCCGCAGGACCGCGAGGCCGACCTGTTCGCACGGCTTCCTGACGTGCTGCGCGCGGCACTGAAGGCTCCGGCTTACGCGGAGCGCCTCAAGGGCATCGCCCCTGCCACCATCACCAGCCGCGCGGCGCTGGCCGCGCTGCCAGTACTGCGGAAGTCCGACCTGCCAGCGATCCACAAGGCTGCTCCGCCGTTCGGGGGGCTGGTGAGCGCACCGCTCGGCTCGTTCGGGCGTCTGTTCACCTCACCAGGGCCGATTTTCGAACCGCAGGCAGCCGAGACCGATTCCTGGGGGAGTGCCCGCGCGATCTTCGCCGCGGGGCTGCGGCCGGGAGACGTGGTGCTCAACACCTTCAGCTATCACCTGACACCGGGCGGCTTCATTTTTGATTCCGCCGCGCGGGCGCTGGGCTGCGCCGTGATCCCCGCCGGCCCCGGCAACACCGAGCAACAGTTCGAACTGATCGAGGCTTATCGGCCGGTCGCCTATGCCGGCACGCCGGACTTCCTGAAAATCCTGCTCGACAATGCCGAGAAGACCGGCCGCGATGTCTCCTCGATCAAGCGCGCCATCGTTTCCGGCGCGGCGTTCCCGCCATCCCTGCAAGCCGAGATCAAGGGCCGCGGCATCGACGCCTATCAGGTGTTCGGCACCGCGGATCTCGGGCTGGTGGCATTCGAAACCGCCGGGCGCGACGGCATGGTGGTCACCGAAAACGTGATCTTCGAAATCGTGCGGCCCGGCACTGGCGATCCCGTGCCGGAAGGCGATGTCGGCGAGATCGTCGTGACGACGCTCAATCCGCATCATCCGTGGATCAGGCTTGCGCTGGGCGACCTCACCGCCGCACTGCCCGGTCCCAGCGCCGCCGGCCACACCAACTTGCGTATCAAGGGCTGGATGGGCCGCGCCGACCAGACCACCAAGGTGAAAGGCATGTTCGTGCGGCCCGAGCAGGTCGCCGAGATCGGCAAGCGTCATCCAGAACTGGGGCGCCTGCGGCTGGTGGTCGGCCGCGACGGCGAATCAGATGTGATGACCTTGAAGGCCGAAACCACAGCCGCCTCACCCGCCCTCGCCGAAGCCGTCGGCGCCACGCTGCGCGCCGTTACCAAACTCGGCGGCAAGGTAGACCTGGTCGCCGGCGGCTCGCTGCCCAACGACGGCAAGGCGATCGCGGACGAACGCGGATAGTCGGCAATTCCCGGTCAACGACATCCGCCAACGAAACAAGGCGCGACGGCTTTTCCTTTCCCAGCGGTCGTCGCGCAAAACCGCGCGGTTCGTCGCGGCAGCGGTATTCTTCCTGACGAAAGCGTCGGGGTCGGTCAGGTCAGCCTTCGTTGATCGGATCGATACCATGCAATCGTCGCGTCCAAGGCTTCACGGGTCGCAACCGGCGGTTTCCAATCGAGCACGGAGCGCGCTCGCGACGCATCAACCTCCAGCGATTCACACAGCTTCTCGTAAAGATCCGCCTTCCCGGCAACCCGTGCGGCCGCACGAAGCCATGATACGGGAAGCGGCAACATGCGAGACGGACGACCAAGCCGGACAGCTATTTCCCGCCAGAGCTCTGGCGTCGAAAGCGTCGTATCATCGGCTGCGACAAACGAACGGCCCACCGCGGCGGGATGGACCGCTGCGGTGAGAAGCAGATCGGCGAGATTATCGATGTAAATCAAACTGCGACGATTTCTGACCAACGCAAAAGGGACGATGCCCCCTTTGTCGACTTGCTCGATCAAGCGAAGAAAATTGGCTTTCACGTTTGGCCCAAAAACCAGTGGTGGCCGCACGATAACTGTTTCAAGGCCGGTCTTTCGGGCGACATCCTCAAGAGCCACCTCTGCGTCTCTCTTGGATTTGGCATAGAATGTTGTGGGCTGTTGAGAAGATTCCTCCGTCAGCGGCCCTCCCTGCGAAATGCCTCCATGCACATGGACCGAACTGACGAAGACGAAGCGTTTCACTCCTTCTTCCGCTGCTATCTGCGCAATCTTTTCGGTAGCCTCGACGTTCGTGATCCGATACGCGGCTGCGGGATCAGTCGCCATCTCTCGAAGGATGTGCGTGCGTGCCGCCGCATGAATAACGACGTCGACGCCGCGAAGCACTCGGCGCCAATCCGTCTCGGGCGCGCCCAGTTCGATTTCGGAAATATTCAGAGCGTCGTCAATCGCCGCATGACCATGTCGAACGGTCCCACGCATATGCCATCCTCGCTGCCGCCCAAGGTCAAATAAGCGACGACCAAGAAATCCTCCGGCTCCGGTGACAAGAGATACGATAGTCATGGCAGCACTTTCCGACCTTGTTCTCGCCCTTCAAAGTCTCGTCGGTGCGACCATCCGGCAGATACCTTTGGGGAATCAAAAAGAACCGCGCCTCACGCCGGCTTCCGGCATGCGCTTGAGATAATCCCAAATCGCAAACCCAGCAAATCGACGCTGATACTCGATTCGAGCGTCAGCACAGAAATAACCCGCCCGTCCAAACCATTCAGGAGAATCAGCTTCCGCAGAAACAGGGGGACAATTGCCAAAGTTGCACGCCAACGTCCGGCATCATTTCACATGAAGCGGACGAGGCGGCGCGGAATCATCGCTGCAACAAAGAAAAGCAACGAAACTTGATCAGCTGACCAGGATCAAAGGTAAAAAGAACAAGTCTGTGGCCTAAGCAAAAACAAGCGAGTCATACGCGCCCGCCTGTCCAAAACCAATCAGGTCGGCACGATGATCGCCGTTGATGTCAGCCACAAAACGCGGAAAAGCATTATTGCTCGTCCAGCCCCCCATTCCCGGCGTGAAGTTATGAAACTCGACCGCGGGCGCATTGAACCCACCGCTCCCATTTGCCAGGGCGACGTATACATCATTCTCTCCAAAAGCGATGATATCCGCGCGCCCGTCGCCATTCACATCCGCAATGGTCCGCAAATAGTGATCATTGCTATTCCAGCCCTGATCTTGCCCGAAACCATTCATCACCATCGTCGCCGCATTGAAGCCCCCGCCAGCTTTCGCGAGCGCGACCCAGACACCGGACTGGCCGAAACCAACAATATCGGCACGCCCATCTCCGTTGATATCAGCCACGAAGCGAGGAAATTGATCCTGGTTTGACCACCCTTGGGCGGCACCAAAATTTGTAACCGACAACGTTGCGGCCGCAAACGCGCCATTTCCGGTGGCAAGAGAAACGTATGTGCCAGCCTGGCCAAATCCGATCACATCGGCGCGGCCATCGCCGTTGACGTCGGCCACGTCGCGGAAATACCGATTGGCGCTACTCCACCCCTGATCCTGACCAAAATTCCCAAGTGTAAATTTTGCGTCCCCGAAAGTTCCGTTGGCACCGGCAAGGGCAACCCAGGTACCAGCTTGGCCGAAACCAACGACATCGGCACGCCCATCGCCATTCACGTCGGCCATCGATCGCTCAAATCGATCGTAGCTGCTCCAACCCTGGTCCTGGCCGAAATTCGAGAGAGCGAATTTAGCCGGAGCAAAGCTGCCATTGGTGTTTGCGAGCGAAACCCAAACGCCCCCTTGGCCAAAGCCGATAATATCGGCTCTTCCGTCTCCATTGACGTCAACAACATCGCGCGGATAGCGATCAAAACTGGACCATCCGCTGGCTACGCCGAAGTTATCGATAGCAAGATTGATCGGATCTTGCGGTGTTCCGTAAAGCGCGTGAATACCGTCGATATCCGAGGTCTGCAGAGTTTTGATCGCAGACGAAGCGCTTGCATGCATGATCGCTGGCCCACCTTCGTAGTGACCCAGCCCAAGCGCATGACCGATCTCGTGCAACGCGACCGAATAAAAAGTCACGCCGTTCCCAAGAACGGCATCCTGACCGGAAATACTATACGATTCGCCTAAATCGAATCTGATGACGACGTCAGATTTAAAGAACCCGTTGCTGGAAAAATAGGTCGTCTGCGCCAACGTATTATAAGGCCCATCAATGTTGGCGTAGCCGATGCGAATATCGACATTCGCACTATCCGCAACTTCCACGAAATTGATAAAAGAAACCGCATCCCACGACGCAAACGCCTCGCGTATTTCATTCTTCAAAAAATCGTTGCTCAGAATGTTGCTGAACTGGGCCGGCTGTGTACTGGAATCGTAATTCGCCGTAGCGAAACTGTAGGTCAGCGTCAGATGATCCCAAATTGCGCCGTTGAGATTATAGTTCGCCATGTCAAATTCCCTAAAAAATTAAATGCACGGCCGATCGTTGGTGAAATTCAAAACCGAAACCGCATCACAGTGGTTCGGTCCCACCTAGCGTTCCCGTCCTCACATCTCCGGACATCGTATCCCTTAAAATTCGGTCACTAGATCATAAACGGCAATAAAATCAACAGGAGATGGAAAAGTTACTTGAGGTGACGCTGGAACTGATGCCTCGCCGGGAGTCGGCGGGCGGGGCTTGATCCTTCATCAACTTCTTCATCCCGCGTCCGAGACCTAACAGGTATGGCCGATACATCAGAAAGAAGCATCCTCGCCGAGCGTGCACCTCATACCGGTCACGCTTATGGAACTTCTGAATATGCACCACACGATTGTTCGGCTTCGATCAGATTGCCGTCTCGCCGCCAAAGAAAATTCCGACAAAGCTTCATCCGCTCCTCACTGCCCCAAAAGCTGAGCAGCCGCGGCGGAGATCTTTGTTCCAAGCCACCGCAAATTCACAGGCATGAAAACTTGGCGATCGAATCTCGCGTTCCAACGATACCAAAGTGACCGTGGGCGAATGCCTTGAACCCGACCTTCCGAACGGAGTTTTGCTCAAAACTCCATCGGTACTTCAATTAGCACGAGATCGGCCTCCCCCGCGTTCACCAACCGGCTCGCAGTGCCGGCCGGGAGATAAACCGCATCGTTGCGGCCAACCAGCTTCCGCGCGCCATCAATCATTGCCACGCCCTCGCCAGCCGCCACAATCCAGTGAATCGCACGGGATGACACCCCTGTGTCGTAGCTGCCGGCCGGCGCTATGACCATTCGACGAGCCGGGTAATTTTGTCCGGAGGCCGATGACGTCGCCCCCGGCCCTGCCAAGTGTCCCCGCATCGCTTCCGGCGAGGCGGTCTTCAGTTTCTCGACCAGACGCTTCATCCCGCTGGCATCCGCCTGCCGTGAAACCAGAACAGCATCGGCGGTCGAAACCACCGCCAGGTCATGAACACCCTCCAGGGCGATCAGCATCCCTTCCGTGGACACAAAACAGTTTCTGGCGCCTTCGAGAACGACATGCCCCTGCGTGGCATTGCCGTCAGTGTCTTTCCCGGCGATATCCCAGACGGTATGCCACGAGCCGACATCAGACCAACCAAACGAAACGGGAATGACGGCAGCCCGTTTTGTTCGTTCCATCACCGCGTAGTCTATGGAAATGGGCTTGGCGTTTTCGAAGTCAGCTTTGTCGATGGTCGCTACGGGACCCTCAAGGGTAGCGCCCGCCACAGCCCGCGAAATAGCAGCCACGCTGTCAGCATCGACCTGAAGATATTCGTCGACCAGGACATCGGCTCGAAACATGAAATTGCCGCTATTCCAAAGGAACCCCTCTTTGACATATCGCACCGCGGTCGCCAGATCTGGCTTCTCGACAAATTGCATGACACCACGAACCTGTCCGTCAATGACGGCGCCCGGCGAGATGTAGCCGTACTCAGTCGCAGCTCGATCAGGTTCGACACCGAATGTTACGATGTGACCGTTGCGAGCTGTCTCGATCGCAGCTTCGCACGCGGCGACAAAACTGGCGAAATCCCTGACGAGATGATCGGCGGCCAGCGCGAGGACGATCGAATCGGGGGCAAGCCGCTGGGCAAAAATTGCGCCCGCGACAATAGCTGGCCCAGAGTCTCGGCGCGCCGACTCCAAAAGAATATCCGCTTGCGCACCGCAGGCGGAAAGCTGCTCAATGACGATCGACCTGTAGGCTGCGCCGGTGATCACGATCGGTCGATCGAACAGACGACGGTCGGCAACGCGCTTGATGGTCTGCTGGAAAGTCGAGTGGCCGCCGAAGATATCGATGAACTGCTTCGGAAAAGATTCTCGAGACAACGGCCATAGCCTCGTCCCAGCCCCGCCGCACATAATCAGAGGAACAATTCGGTCGGACATCGCGATTCACCGATGAAAGCTCGTTACCACGCCCGGAAGCTTTCAGAAACAATACCCGTTCGTCACGTCCTATTTCGGAGGCGGAACCTGCATCCGGAATTGCAAGACAATTGCATCATCGGATGCTCCAGCTTCCTGATCCTTCCCGGTCTTGGCCCCAGACGGTACGAATCCGGCATGGGTCAACAGCTTGCCGGAATCAGCCGCAGCAAGACCCGCAAGGCTCGGCGTGGCGGCGACAATCTGGGAGAGCAACGTCAGCGCTCGCGCCGACGGCAATGCAGCAGCAGAGTCCAGCGTCGCGGACCGATAGGCCACGATAGCCTCTTCCAACATCACGCTGTCATACGCGGCACAATTGTCCGCAGCGGCGGGCGGCTTCGAAAGACAAGGTAATTCCGAATGGAAGGCGGAGGACAATATACTGGCAACATGTCGCCCTGCATCCTCAAGAACCGCTTTATCCGGCGAGAACAGCCGGTCTGCGGATATAGAAAGACGCCCGGCCTCGTAGTCGATGGCACTATCGATCTTTGCTGCCTTGAGCTGCACGCCGATCTGATCAAGCAACCTCCGCTGTGCGGCGCGGGCACGCCGCCTCGGCTCCAGAACCTGATGTTCTTGCGCACGCGCCACCTTCAGGGCCTCGTTGATGCGAGCGATTTCCGCATTTGCGGCCGCGGCGTCGGCAAAATCACTGCGGGACACCAAAGTGGTGGCCGCCAGCAAAATGACCAGGATAAAAACCACGCCTGCCAGCATATCCACCATTGGGATGAAGTAACTGTGCTGGCTTTCCGAATCGGACAATACGTTAGCCGACATGGCTAAACCCGCTCCAGCAGCGGCTTGGCTGCTTCATGGAGCGCATTGTCAGCGTAAGGCAAGCGTTCCTCGAGCAGAAAACGAATCTCGCTTAGTTCCGCCTCGATATTACCGAGCAAAATGCGCTGCCCCCACGACAACATGATCGACACGCCTATGCCGGCGATTGATGTCATGAACTTAAACGTCGCAGCATGAAGCAGAAGGATCAAACCATCCCGCGCCACCGCGAGATCCGCGGACATCATACTCCGACTTGCAAAGTAGAGACCCGCGACAAGGCCCATGAATGTAAATACCAGCCCGAGGCCGACGAAGTCATTCGGCAGCCCCAGGAATACCCGCAAGCGCAAGCCAACGCGTTCAAGGACGCTCATATCGAAGTAGCGATCTGGTGGGACCTCCGCCAAGATCCGGCCGTCCGGACGGGTCGTGAGTGTCGCGCGAAACAACTTCCAGCTTCGCGTCACAATATTGTAGCGCTCCATAAGAGCATCGATCTGTTGCAAACGTTCGCGATCGATCGGCGCCGGAATGCGCTGCAATGCGACTGCAACCGCTCGCATATCGCGACGAGCCGGAGCGAACCGAGCCACCCAGAAGTAAACCAGCAGGAGCACACCAGCGAGAACCATGGCAAGCGATAGTGCGACGGCGGTCGTACTCGAATTAAAGGTATCCAGAAAGACCCGGGCGAAAGGGATGAGGAACGATCGTAGCGCGGAATCCTTGCCCACTTCCGTGGTGACAAACGCTCGAATGGCGAAAGCACCGCCAAGAAGGAGGAACACCAGAGCAATATAGCGCCGAACCATACTTTTTGACCCACAACGTTACAACGAGACGCGAATCGGGCTCTCATCCGGACGACATGCCGGAGCTAGACGATTTTGGAGTCAGCGCGCGGCTGTCGCTCCAGATCTCACGCCAGCGAGCACAAATCAGGTGCAACCTCAAGCTCATTCCCGACGCCCAGCACACCGCGCTCGGGCCGCGAGGGCCGAGTCGAGGCAGGCAGCGTAAGCCTCGGGAATAACTCAACAATCCGAAAAAAATCATTGAGATCGCCGCATCGCAGCTTGTCGCACAGGTCGGAGACAGTGACAAGAACTCAGTTCACCGCCAGCCGCTATCCTGCCAAGCCTTGATCATCGCTGTCACGGCAATTCACGGCAAATGCATGGCATGAATATCCCTGAGCATGATCCGGGGCCGCGGCGCAGTCGCGAGCCATTGCCGGTTCATCCGGCAGGATGCATAGTGCCGGCCAACCAATGACATGAAATCGGTTCTCGAATTTTCCATTTTAGGTGATCCGCCCGGGTCCCCCCGAAATCGGATGAGCAAAACTGCGCCCCTCGCTCCAGGCGGGGCGCTTCACGATCCAGAAGCACACCAAACGCGCTGATGTGCCCGTAGACGGCGCTCCATCGACTATCAAGAACGAAACCGCGTCGAATTGAATTTCGGCAAGAAACAGAGTTGGCGAGATGACCGATTCAACAACTCGGCGCAACGCGAAATCAGTCCCAAGCCTGAGAGCATTTCTTATCGAGCAAGCGCTCCCCATCTGGGCAACCCTGGGATGGGATACGCACTCGGGGGGCTTCATCGAGCGTCTCGACCGGAACGGACGACCGGAAATCGAGACTCCTCGGCGCGTTCGCGTTCAAGCGCGACAGATTTATTGCTTTGCGATGGCGGCCAATTTGGGGTGGTTTCCACCCGGAAAGGAATTGGCGCTTAAAGGACTCGACTACATGCTCCGCAAGGCTCGCAAGGTCGACGGCAAGCCCGGCTTCGGTCACCTTCTGGCTCCCGACGGGAGCCTTATGAACCCCCTCCGTGATCTATATGACCATGCATTCGTCCTGCTCGCCCTCGCGACCGTTTATCGGTTGACCGAGGACTCCCAGGTTCGCAACGAGATCGATACCACGATATCATTTATTGACGAGACCTTGCGGTCGCCCCACGGCGGCTACACGGAGGGCGCCCCCGCATCATTGCCGCGCCGACAGAACCCACATATGCACCTGTTCGAGGCCATGATCGCCTTGTTCGACGCGACGGGCGACGTCATGTTTCAACAGCGCGCGGGTGGCATTTTTGCGCTGTTTATGTCGAATTTCTACGATGCATCGGCGCAGGTCGTTGGTGAATACTTCGAGGAGGATTGGTCGAAGATACTTCCGATCCGCGTAGAGCCGGGGCATCAAGCTGAATGGGTTTGGCTGCTCAAGGAGTTCGAGCGAATCACTGGCTGTCCCACGAGCCGTCACCGAACGGCTCTCATGTCCACGGCGTTACGCTATCGCGAAATACAATCCGGATGTCTTCTCGACGAAGGAGATATCGCCGGCAGGATCACGCAGCCTACGCGCAGACTCTGGCCGCAAACCGAGATTGTCAAAGCTTGGCTTACGGAGGTTGAGTCCAACACATCCGGAGCGCGCGAGGAAGCATTAGCAGCACTCGAACGCCTTACGAGCCAATACCTGACACATCCGGTCGCTGGTGGCTGGTATGATCAATTCGATCCTGAGGGGCGCTCAATCGTCGACTTCATACCTGCGTCATCATTCTACCATCTGATCTGCGCGGCTGCGGAAACAGAGCGTGTCCTCGGGGTCTGAATGGAGTGACATTAATCGCAGCCTGGCGACTTGTCAGAGTTCGGATTTTCTCGGCCTGAACACGACAAAATTGCTCATCGTGAAGTTCACCAGAAAGCCGACGAGAATGGACAAGAGCTTGGCGAACAAAACTTGAACGAAACTCGACGCCACCACCAGCACCGTGGTTGACGCGACAACACCGAGCACGCCCGACAAAACAAAATTGATGTAATGTCGTCGCTGAAGCACACGCCCGCTTTCGGCTCGGAATGTCGTAAGCGTATTGACAACATACGAACACGACACGGCAACCAGCCATGCCAACACATTAGACGCAATCAATGGCAATCCGACAAGCTTGTAGCAAAGAATGAAGATGCCAAAATCGATCGCCGTGTTGACAACACCTACCAGCGCAAAACTGACGAGTTTCGCAGAGGTTTTCGATTGTCGAAAAACATTGATCACTGAGCGAGGGAACAAGAGCAACCGTACCGAATGCTGGAAAAGTTAGATCCTACCCTGTTTAAATAACATAACGCCGACCCGACGTCCTGCATCTTGTGGCCCGAATCTCTCCATACTCGCCAGAGTCGTAACGGCGCTGATCTCCGCGGAAGACATCATTATTCATGTCCAGAACGCTTCAGTCACTCGCCGAACAACTCTTTCAAATGACTGTGCAGCAGGTCCCAATTGGATCATGTCATCAAACGCGACGGCCCAATATCTTTCCAACCACCGATAGCGCCGTTTTGCTGGCACGACGAACCCCTGGCGTGGAATACGCAAGGGCCCGCGCTGATCGCGCCAATTTCAGTCCCGTTTCTTCACCAAACATCAGGACCAGCTTTGATACCACGTAGTCGGCAGTTGCGGCATTCTTGTTGAATTTCTTCGCCGCGAGGCGGCCCCGCATCGATCCGACCGACATCATATCAAGCTCCAAGGCATTGCGATACATACCCATGATGCTCAGTTTGTGAGCATTGGAGATATCCACCCCAAGCCGGGACGCTTCCGTGATCGCTCTTTTCAACAACTCAACCGTCAGCACAGCCTGCCCTTCCGACCATGGCCATGACATCGTCCCCTGTTCGGTGCGATACAGAAACAGCGGCTCAGGCACAAAAACCGCATGATGATCATTCAACGTAAATCGTAGCCACCACCACCAGTCATCGGCTTCGCCATTCCTAATCGCAGGATCGAACTGCAGGTCGGCCAGTACTTCTCTCTTGATAAGCGCGGTCATCCTGAGGTCGTTAAGAACCCAATGAACATCAGTCCCAAGTAAACACTGCCCCATCTCGTTTTCGTTGAGACCAAAATTCTTTCGTCGTGTAATGGCCGCTGCGAAGAAAACTGGCGCGGAATTGAGAGCAAGAAGCGTTTTCTCGACGTAACGGTCCGCGAGCCGATCATCCGCATCTAGAAATACCACGAGATCTGTCCCCGCATTTTCAACGAGAACATTGCGTGCCGAGACGAGGCCCATGTTCGGGACACGCATCAGCCTGATAATTTTTTCGTCAGCCAGGCGTTCCAATAACTTGATATCCGCCTCAGACGAGGTTCCATCATCGAGGACGAGAATCTCCTTCACTTGTTGTGTTTGAGACCGAATGGAGTCGATGGCGCCCTCTGCCAATTTTGCATCATTGTGAGTCGCTATAAGAACGGTGACATCACCGCCGTCATATCGTCGCGACGGTATCGTTACCGATCTCACTACTTGCGGCTTTATCGCGGCGTAGGCTTCATTGAAGTTTGCATAGGATAGCAATTCAGCCACATAAGCTTGCGTCGCAGTCATCCACTCGGAATAATGCCTTTTCCAACCGTCAAGCACCGCCAAAACGTTAGGTGCGCGGAACGGAGCTTCTTTGAAAATAGCTTGCCTTCTGAAATCGTCGGGAACAAACTCCGACATGGCCGTGTCCGAGAGCATAAGCGGCACCACGCCTGCGGCGAGAGCCTCTACGGTCGTGTACGAGAATGTTTCAGTCCGCGAAAAATTGCCGAAGTAACCATACCTGCCAAGTTGGTTGAGCAATTCCGCCCTGTCCATCTGCTCGCGAAATTCGACTCTGTTACGAATCCCTTCTCCCAAGCGGGAAAGAAGATAGTCTTTGGCATCCGAACGACGAAACGGCATCCACTCTCGTCGACCGATGAAGGTAACGCTGGAAATCGGCCACTGCTCTTCGGCACACGATAATAGTCCAGCGAAAGTATCGACCCCTTTTGCAAACGATACCCTGCCGAAATAGACAAACCTATCGTTCGGAAATTGGTCCGCAATGCGCCACTGCCCTTCGAATGGCTCTCTGACAAGACGTAACCGCTCCTCTCTTCCGACAAGAGGCTTTAGCCTGTTATAGGCAGCCCATGATGGTGCAAGGACGAAATCCGACCATTGCAAGACCTGAGACTCAAGGGCGAACTCCCGCAGCGTCGTATCTGATGGGAAAATGGCTGATGCCGGCCAGATATCCATGTGAAGGCCATGATTGAACGTGCAGGTCACAGCCTTGCTGGCATGCAAACCGCACCGTCGGCGCTCCAGATAGGAATGAAGGGGTACGAGATAGTCGCTTCCTTCTATGATATCCGGGCCAAACGCGGCTTCAATTCTTGCAATGTGGGGAAAAAGCAAGTCCGACACATTCTTTGCTCGAACGCCGTCCGGGTTGACGCGGCTTATTTCGTCCTCGCCGAAATGCACCTCGGTGACGTCGCTCACCCGCAGGGGGTCGTAACGGGTTTGGTCAGGCCTGGCCTCCGACCATCTGTTCTCTCCGGTGGTCCACGTTAACAAATGAACCTTCCGCCCGGCGGCAAGATGAGCATGGACAGCGTGCTTCAGGTAGGTTGCGATCCCCCCCCCTGACCTGAAGTATGGCTCAGGATAAACGAGTAGCACTCTGTCGGTCACAATACCTGCCTCATTGCTCGGGCATCCACGCATTCGAAGTCATAAAGCAGCCGTTACGCAAGTTCCGTTCACAAAGGATCGATCTTCCGGTCAGGCGCGCAAGAAAGGAAATGGACGCCCTTGCCGCCGCACATATCGCCTGCAAGGGCCAGCCAGAACATGCATGATCTCGGATTGTCAATGGGGCGCAGATGCCAATTCTCAATCGCGAGCGGGAGTCGACAGTAGCGGAATCGCTCGCCGGAAGCGCGACAAGGCCGCAAACCCGGTTCGACCGGGAGGCTGTGCTGCATTTATAGAGATCAGTCGGCTCGGAGGCCTATAACAGGGAGATCAATCGTCCCTGAATGCTTTTCCGGTTTGATCCGCAATCGGCTTGAGCAGATAGGAGATCATGGTGCGGCTGCCAGCTTGGAAAAAAGCTTCAGCCGGCATCCCCGGTAACAGCTTTAGCTTACCCAGCTTTGCGAGTTCGGAGTTCCGGAGCTCCACTCGCACGACATAGTAGCGCGCCTTGGAAGGCCCGTCTTCAACATAGTCAGGTGACATTCTTAAAACAGAACCGGTAAGCTCGGGGGTTGTTCGGAGATTGAAGGCAGATAGACGAACGGTCACCTGCTGTCCGATCGATATTTGGTCCACATCATGCGGTGCGATCTTTGCTTCAACAAAAAGCTGATCTGCGGTTGGCACAATCTGCATGAGGACTTCGCCGGCAGAAACGACACCTCCCACGGTGTATACCGCGAGTTGATGAACGACCCCGCTTTGGGGAGCGATCACATTGATGCGCTTCATCTGATCCCGCGCAACCAATTCCCGCTCCTCAAGTTCAGTCAGCTTTCCCCGCATCTCCGCCAGGTCTTTAACCACCTCTGTGCGGAACTCCTGATCAACTTGGATAATCTGCAGGTTGGTTTCTGTGATACGGAGATTCGTTTCAGCCTGGCGGGCCAGAAGGGCGCCTCGCTCCCCCTCCAGTCGAGCAACATCTCGCTCGAGGGCAGCCACCCGGTAGAGTGGGATGAGCTTCTTCTCCCAAAGCTCGCGAACCCCCTCCAGTTGGTTCGATACGATAGCGACCTCCTCCGCTTTGGCGTCAGCCTGAACTTGTGTGCCTTTCATCTCCTCCCGGAGTTGCGCGATGCGCTGATTGAGCTGACCCTTCCGTCCATCAAGCGCGGATCTGCGTGACTGAAAGAAGCGCGTTTCGCCCGCGATCGTTCGGTCCAGATTTGGCTCGGAGCTACGCGACAGGATGTCAACGGGAAACGAAATCGCATGTGCTTCGTCCCGCTCCGCCTCCAGGCGAGCCCGGCGAACTCTTAATTCATCGAGATTGTTCGACACGATCGCAAGGTTGCCGCGAGCCTGGGTCGCATCCAGCCTGACGACGACGTCTCCCGCCGTGACAAACTGGCCCTCATGAACAAGCAACTCACTGACCACGCCCCCCAAGGGATGCTGGACCTTCTTGGCGTGAGTGTCCACAACAACGGTACCGGCACCGAGGACCGCGGAGGAAATCTCTGTGCTCGCCGCCCATCCGCCAACACTAGCCACAAGGGCGAATAGAAGAATGAAACCCATCAGCATATTTTTGCGTATCGCCAAACTTAGCTGTTGAATTTCGGACTTCATGGAGCGGAGCTCCCTTTCGTGTTCGCGACAACTCTCACCGGAACGGCCCAAGATGCGGAAATGTCACGGTATCCCGCCGACATACGTGGAGATTTCATCTTTCTCAGAATCTCGGCTGGCCGACCGACAGCTTGCATTGTTCCCTTGATCATAAGTACCGCGGTATCCAGCTTGGCCACGGCTTCAATACTGTGCGCAATGACGATAACAACCCTACCGCGGTTGCGGAAATTCATGATGGAATGATTGAGGGCATCGATTCCGCCTGAATCGAGATTGGCATCTGGCTCGTCGAGAACCAGGAGAAACGGATCACCGTACAGCGCCCGCGCCAACGCCACGCGTTGTTTCTGCCCGGCAGACAAGATGGACCCGCCCTCGCCAACCTTGGTTTCGTAAGCCTGCGGTAACTGAAGTATCAATTGATGCACGTCGGCCAGATTTGCTGCAGCAATGATGGTGGCCGCATCCGCATTGGGATCAAACCTTGAGATATTTTGTCCGATCGTGCCTGCGAGCAATTCGGCATTTTGCGGCAAGTAGCCAATCTCTCGCGCAAGATCTTCAGCATTCCAATCATCAAGCGCAACACCGTCGAGCCTTATCTTTCCACGCAGGGTTGGCCAGACACCGACGATAGCTTTGGCAAGTGACGATTTTCCCGAGGCGTTGGGCCCGAGAATAGCGAGACCTCGACCAGCCAACAGCTCAAAGCTGACACTATCAGCCACGATCGTCGCGCTTCCCGGCGGCGCAACACTAACGCCTTCGACTGTGAGCCGCTGTGTAGGTCGTGGATGTAAGGTTCGCTGCCGCTGGACCGGAATCAAGGTGAGAAACGCCGACAGGCGCCGCCAACTCTGCTGAGCCAGCAAGAAGTTTTTCCAGTTCGCTATGATGGTATCGAGCGGGCTGAGTGCACGCGCGGAAATAATTGACGACGCAATAATCACACCGGCCGTCGCTTCGCCTTGAATAACGAGAAATCCGCCGATTCCCAGCGTCGCGGACTGAATGATCATACGCGAAACTTTAGAGATCGCCCCGAAACCGGCAGCAGTATCAGCTGCTCTCTGCGTCACGCGTAAGTAGTTCGTATTGGCAACCTCCCACGAGGCCCGAATGGCAGGAATCATCCCCAAGGCTTTGGCGACTGAAGCGTTGCGTCGCCCGTCCTCCGCTATATTTGCCCTTCGGAGAGCGAGTTCGGAAACGGAAGCAACACGCGCCTTCGTGAAAAGCTCCGCAATCAACGTCAGGCTGACCAGAAATGCAGCACCGAATAGAACGAATAGGCCGATCCAAGGATGGAAAAGGTAACAAATCAAAACGTAAAATGGCACCCAGGGCAGATCGAACAGCGCGATGGGACCCGCGCCGCTCGCAAAATTTTTGATCTGATCGAGATCGCGCAACAGATCGGGATTCTCGCCATTACGCAACGCCGCGTAAATCAGCGCATCATAGACGCGTGGTGCAACCGTCGCTTCAAATACACCGCCGATCCGCGACAGAACGCGCATCCGGATACAATCGAGAAGACCGAAAAACAGGAAGAGGATCAGGGCCAATCCCGACAAAGCAGCCAGCGTGGAGAGACTCTTGCTAGGTAAAACACGATCATAGACTTCAAGCATGTAGAGCGAGCCGGTGAGCAGGAGAACATTGATGACTCCACTCAACACAGCCAGCCCGACAAAAACTTTCCACAGCGCGCGCAACGGCGCTCCGAGTTCTCGGCCTTGGTGGCTCAGCACCTCCATTCATTCGCCTCGCATTGGGGGCACATTGGAAAGCCGAAATCACCCTTCCCACTAGCACCGATAACGGCAAGTTGGGAATTTTCATCCAGCGAAGAAACTGTTGATGGGAAGTTATTCGCAGCGCCATTTACAAAGTCGGCACTGCGCGAATATGTACTGCCGCAACCCTGCGCCACTCCGAAACCTTGGATCGACATCGATCTCTGACGATCTGATGAGAAGCACGGACCTTTAGAACTCAATGGACCCGCAGCAGGGCCTCCCCACGCGACCGTAACGTAATCATATCCGAAGCTGATGTAGTCGGCTGTCGCACTTGGTGTATTCTTGTCAATGTCCTGAATGATCCGCTTGAATTCAAAAGACGTCCATTCTTGATCAATTCCGAAATTCAGGAAAAGCGAAGGTGATTGCGTCCAGGCCATAATTCGGCTCCATCAGCAAAAAATAAAAAGTACCTAATGAATCAAGCTAACATCGGAATATTTTCGCCGCAACATCGACCCGTATAAATCTGGCGAGGGTCGATCCGTCGATCCATGAACCGCCTGATTGGACTCTGAATGTTGCCCGACGGCGCGGCACTCCCGGATGCAATCAATTTTGGAAATTGCCTGATTACCGGAATGGCTGCGGTTCTAATCCTGTCTTCGCAATCTGGTTGCCAAAATTTTCACACCGCGCTGCAGCACACTCGACAAGACTTCAAGGGGTACGGCGATAGGGAAAAGCCGAAGGCCTTCGCGAAAGATTAGTGTTGCCCGCTCCTTTTCGCCCGCTGCCGCACATTGCCGTGCCGCGCGAACAATCATGAAAGGCAGAACGCCGTTAGTTTTTTTGACAAGAGCGTCCTTGGCCATCAAAGGCAGCGATGCCCTGAAGAACTCGAAATGTGGATCGTGAACGATGCCACCATTTAGTACGAGCGCACGCAGATAAGCTGAACGCGCATAGAGTTGAACATTGCGAGCGATGCGGAATTCAATCTCGGACCATGCGAGATCACAAGCACCAGTCGTTGGAACCGCAGCGATAGCCGCTTCACCTTGCCGATTGCACACGAGTGCGAGCGCCGTTGCCACCGCATTCGCCTGCGCACGGGCCGATGTCGTCGCCGCGCCGTGCTGACGATAGTGCAGCAGCACCTCTTTCAGATTTGCGATCTCTCCAAGTGACGTCAGGCGAAGCCACAGGTCGAAGTCCTCAGCTGGCTCAAAACGACGACTATAACCCCCAACTTCAGCAAGCGTTGTGGCCCGCATCATCACTGCCGGATGACACAAGGGGGAGCCATAGTCGAGATAGCGACGGCAACGCTTCGGGGAAACGGGATAACGGCCGATACGCCCGACCTGTCCCCGTTCGTCCATGAACCGCACTTGGGCGCCAAGCGCGACAATCGAGGGATTGTCGTCAAGACAGGCAACTTGAAGCGCCAGCCGCGACGGCAGCGAAATATCATCGGCATCCATCCGGGCAATATATCGTCCCCTGGCGCGTGCGCGCGCCAGCTCAAGAGCACTGACGATTCCGGCGGACAGCTGGGTCAGAACGACAATGCGTGGTTCACGGCTGGCGATATCAGCAAGAATGGCCGGGGTGTTATCGGTGGACCCGTCATCGACAACGACAAGCTCAAGATCGAAGAACGTCTGATTCAGAATGCTTTCAACAGCCTGTCGGATGAAGGCCTCGGCATTCCGCACAGGCAGTAAAACGCTGACCGATGGCGAAGCTCCCGGCCGGAAAGGCGCATCATTGCCCAACGGCACGTTCGTCATCCGTGCTCCCGATCTCTAGGCTCCCGAAGCAATGGCGGTCCGATAAGCATCAAGAACCTCTCCGACCTCACCCAGCATACGGGGTTTGCCGTGCTCCAGCCAAAGCGCTTGCTTGCACCACTGCTGCACCAAAGCATCCGAATGCGATGCGAACACAAGGATGCCTGCATTCTGGATCAGCTTGTCAGTACGCTGTCGCGCCTTTTCGAGAAACGCGGCATCGCCCGCCCCAATTCCCTCGTCGATCAGCAAGATATCAGCTGTGATCGAGGTCGAGATAGCGAATGCCAGACGAGCCGCCATGCCGGACGAGTAGGTCCTCAGCGGCATATCAAGAAATTCACCAAGCTCGGACACTGCGGCGATTTCATCCATCCGCTCGCGAATCTGGTTCAATGACAACCCGAGCGATATCCCTCGTAAAAGCATGTTGTCCCAACCGTTACTGTGGGGCTCCATGCCAAAACCCAGGTCGAAGATCGGCGCAATCCGGCCTTCGATCCGAACGTGTCCACCCATCGGCTCATAGATGCCCGCCATAACGCGAAGAAGCGTCGACTTACCGGCGCCATTGTGACCAACCAGCCCAAGCCGATCGCCTTGCTTCAGCGAAAGCGTGAGGCCGTCCAGCGCCCGCACCGACAGCTTGTGTCCATCAGAAACCTTGATCGCGCCCCCCGTCGCCGCTGACAGGATGCTATTGCGAAGCGAACGACTTCCTGTCCCATAGATAGGAATATCGACGACAACGTTCTCGATGGTGATACCGACCATAACTTTATACCCAGTAGGTTATCTTGGACCGGTACCGGCTGAAAAATATAAATGACACGAGCCCAAAGCCAATCGTCAGTCCCACGACCACAATCCAGTTGAGTGTCGTGGGTGCATTGCCAAGCAGCGGCTGACGTACGACTTCAAGGTAGTGATAAAACGGATTGATATTCACAAAAACCCCGCGCTTCGGCACATTTCCGACGGTCCAGAAAATGGGCGTGATGAAGAAAAATACTTGAACAAGACTCGCGATGATCGGGGGAATATCCCGGAAGCGTGCGGAAATCGGGCCAATGATAAGACCAACAAAAAATGCTGTCAGCACCATGAGGATAAACCCCGGGATAGCAAGCAGCATGACGGCGCTAACAGACGGCGGATAGATAACGCAGACCAGAACATAGATTGTGATGTTGTGTACAAACACAATGATCTGCCGGTATATCAATTTATAAATGTAGAAGCTCAGCGGCAGCAGAGATTGCTTGATCGAAGTCGCCTCGTTGGCGAAGATCGCCGACGCTTCGGTGATCGAGAGCGACATAAAGTTAAAGACGACGAAACCCAACGTGAGAAACGGTAGATAGTCGTCCATTTTCATTCCGAATATTTCGGAATAGAACCAGCCGATGGTCGCGATCATCATGCCGATATTGAGGGTGATCCAGAACGGTCCGAGGGTCGAGCGCTGGTACTGACGGCGAATTTCATGCCAAGCAAGATGGACCCAAGCTTGATGATAGGCCAACCCACTTGCGATATCTCGCCAGCCCGCCACCAGAAGGTAGCCCCAACTATTACCGCTCTTGTTTTCAATTACCGTCATAGAAGGCGCTAATCCTTATCAAGGCTCATCAAACTCCGCCTTCGGACATGGCCGCATTGCCCGCGCCAGACGGTGCCCCAAATCCAGCCTGCACGTGCAGATCCCTGCATCGACATGGGGACACAATGCAAGGCTGCCTCGGCGCCGAGGAGAAAGCATTTAAGCGCCATGTTGGCAACACTATTTTGCAGCGCGAGATACCGCCCCGGAGCGGTGCCTTATACTCGCGATACATCACTTCGCAGGCTCGCCAGAGGTTTCCCGCGAGTCCTCCCGGCGGTCAAGATAACATTGCCACCGCCAGGCATCCTGACACATGACCTCGACGCCGCGGGTCGCCTGCCAGCCCAATTCAGCGCTCGCCTTGTCAGCGTCCGCCCAGCATTCAGCAACATCCCCCGCTCGTCGGCCGGCAACTTGCCGCGGCAACGATTGCCCGGTGCTCCGCTCAAACGCCTCACATAGTTCCAACACCGAGATTCCTCGACCGACTCCCAGATTGAAGGACGTCATGCCGACATGCTCCTTCAAGTAACGGATCGCCGCGACGTGTCCCTCAGCAAGATCGACAACATGAATGAAATCCCGAACGCAGCTTCCGTCTTTCGTTGGATAGTCGCTGCCGAAAACATCAAGTCTGGCCCGTTGCCCGGCGGCGACTTGTAGCAAGTATGGCATCAGATTATTCGGCGTGCCCCTCGGCTGCTCGCCTAGCAGACCGCTCTCATGCGCACCGACGGGATTGAAGTAACGCAGATTTGCAATACGCCACGACGGATCGGAAGCGACCAGATCCGTGAGGATGTCCTCCACGATCAATTTCGAGCGACCATATGGATTTGTCGCGGAACGGGGAAAATTCTCTTTGATCGGCAACGTTGCGGGAGATCCATAGACGGTCGCCGACGACGAGAAAACAAATGACCGAACGCCGGCAATCTGCATGCGCGACAACAGCGCAAGCGTTCCGCCGATGTTGTTGTTGTAATAGGCCAAAGGTGTCTGAATCGACTCGGCAACTGCCTTAAATGCCGCGAAGTGCATGACAGCGCTTGGATGATGACGCTGAAAAATGTCAGCTAGCCGCGTCTCGTCGAGAAGCGACATTTGCTCGAACAGGGGCCTGCGCCCCGCGATCGCTTCAATACGGTCCAGCACATCGATCGAACTATTGCTCAGATCATCCACGATCAGAACGTCATAGCCAGCGTTCAAAAGCGAAACGCTGGCGTGAGAGCCGATGAAGCCCAGTCCACCCGTCACAAGGATCATGTCTTCCAACCCCGATATTGTCGACGCTCATGCGAGAGCGTCTGAAACGTACATAGACTATTGGCTCTTCACTCTCGGCGGCAGCCTGAACAACTCTTCGTACTGTTTCTGAACAATGCGCGATGTGCTGGTCCGTAGAAATTGCGTGCGTGCAGCCTGACCGAGATCGGTCAACGATTCCGGATGACTGAGGCAATTCAGGATCGCGGCTTTCAGGGCCGCGACAGAATCGCAGGCGACGATATAGCCGTCGACGCCGTTTCGAACAAATTCCCGACACCCCGGCACGTCCGTCACGATCGAGGGCCGACCGGAGGCGGCCGCCTCGATCAGGGAGCGCGGAACCCCCTCGCCGCCCCGGCTCGGGAAAATTCCGATGTGATGCTCCCGCCAAATTCCCGGAATATCGTCAGTATACCCCCGGAAAGAGACACCTGGCTCCGCACCCCACTCCGCAGGATCGACGGCTCGCGGATTTGAGCGATCCGGCGCACCGTAAATGCTCAATTCGACCTGATGTCCCGCTTTTACCAACTCGGCGACAGCCGCCGACGCCAGATCAATTCCCTTGGACCAAACCAAACGGGATACGCTTGCTATTTTCAGCGGTTCCGGATCTGGCATGGGGCGGGGAATAAATTCCTCTTCATCGACACCCGCTCCGACCAGATGCTCCTGCCGGGCCGGCTCGCCCTGGCGAAACCCCATGCTCAGCGGGTCGGTTCGGTTCTCAAAAATGAAGTAGCAATTTGGGCGGCGGCTCATGCGGCGAAGAACCCAGTAGGTCAAAGCCCGCTGAAGCCGCGATTTGAAATCAGAGAGCAGGTCCAATAGCCCAAGACCGGTGACGTACATGATCGCGCGCTCGAGTTTCACCCAGGGCAGCGCCAAAGCAAGCACCAGCGCCGGGCGCACAGAAAACGCCAGAACGACGTCCGGCTTCTGCTCCCGCAACTGCTTCACAAGCCAGAACACTTGCCGGCAAAGCCCCGGGACCGTCAGAGGTTGGCGCGTAACCGGGGATCGCACAATTTCGATGTCGATCCCCAGGCCACTCGTGTCTCCTTGTTCATCGTCGGGCAGATACGCCGTGAGCGTGTAGCCGAGGTTGGACGCCGCAAGAATCGCCGGACGAAAGTGCCTGAAGAAAAAACGCTGATCATTGGCGAGGAAACAGATGTGGCGGGGCTCGGTCATCACAAAATCATTGGAGACAAGGGTTTCCATACGAGTTCAGATATTTACGTGGATATTCTCCCGATTTGAAGCGCCTTGACCGGACGGGCGCATCCAAATTGCCATCTCCGGCAAGAATTTCGGAAACAGGGCGCAGTCAGCAAAATTCATCGCGGGGAATGTCAACCTCCCGTCGCAACCCTTGTCAGCAACGGCTCAGCCAGGATCAGGACTCACTGATCTGGAAGACGAATGTAGCGACGGATGCGATGGCTGGCCGGCAAAATGTGAGCGCATGATCGCAGCAACGGTTGCAGATGTCTTGCGCGGTCACAGGTGGCGGGGATCGCGCCAGCGAGGCCAGCGGATCAAAACAGGACGCCGCTCAGCACCCGCCGGTCATCGACCTGGGGGGACATTCCATGCGATAGCGGAAAGTAGGCTCGATGCGGTGCATCTGCGATGGGGGCGACAGCAGAAAATCACTCAAGGGGCGCCTCCTGCCACCTTGATTCACCTCATCATCAAAGTCTAAAGCAAGTTAGCGAATCCTGACCTACTTGATCCGCAGCTGCCTAACCTAGCATTGTTTGAAATTCCACGCCAATATCAACCAAGATCATACCCGTCGAAACAGGTTCCATGTCCGACGATCTCGCGCCATCTCACTCCTCCGGGATGGCAGCCGATATCGGGCTTAACAGTTCGGCAAGAACGCCTTTCCGGTACACAATGCACTCAAAAGCTATTTCATTGGCCAACAGGCTGCGAGCCGTCGTCGACACGTTGTTCCAGCAACCCCAGTCAATCGCCGATTCAAGCCGGGCATCGGCGATCGAATCGGAACTATCCCTCAACGCGGACGCCGATACGCGCTACGCACACCCTCCTCACCCTGCATTTGAAAAAAACCTGACTGTATTCACTCAGGAATGGGTCGGCATCCGTGCCGCCGCCGGATCTTTCCCGGGACATAAATTAGCGATCTCCAAAGACGCGCAAATAGGTCCCGCCCAACTGCAAAGGCTCCAAACCCTACTAAAAGAGCTGAAAATCGAAACAATCGTCTTCCATGGATCGTCCAACGGATTGCTTCGGGCAGCGGAGGCCTTTCGTTCGATTGACCCCAGCCTCCGCATCTGCTGCGTCTGGCACGGAGCGTTGGCCGCCTGGTGCTTCGATGAAGAGCGCGCCTTCGCAGCGACGATGTTCTCCATGGCCAATGACGGCGTGTTTGATCGGATCAGCATTATGAAGCGCGGAGCTCATGTGTTGCACCCAAAGGCCGTCCCATATCTGCTCCCTAATCTTCCGCCCGTTGTTTCTTTCCGCCCGCTCAAAAACCAGGAGCAAAAAGACAAAAAGCGAACCGTCATGTTCGCAGCATGGAACAATGTCTGGAAGAATATGTATGCGAACGTTGGAGCCGCAGCACATTCCTCTCAAGTCGACAAAATAATCACCTACAGCCCCGTCGATCCTAAACTCTTCAATACGGATCGCATTCAATCCGTCGATTACCAAAGCCGCGAGCAACATTTGGCGCGGCTGGCCACGATCGATCTCGTTCTAAACGTGACCACCGTCGACTGCCATCCAATGGTCGAGGCAGAAGCATTGTCAGTCGGGACGCCGTGCTTGCGCAGCGATCTCGATCTCGATTTCGGAAGAGGTCACATCTTTGAGCAACTCATGACCGTTCCGAACCCGCATAACCTCGTTAGCATTGCCGAAACAATCGATAAGGTGTTTGCCGTGCCCGCAGAGGAATTGCGTGCGATCGTCGAGGATTATAAAAATCTCGTCATCGAGACCAGCTTGAACCGTTACAGTCAATTCCTTGAATTCTAGGACTGGCTCTATTCACCATCTATGCGGCCGGCCGTAATGCCATTCTGACAAAATAGTCAGAAGGATGAAGCGCTGTATGGAGGTCGCGCCAACACCGTGACCATGAACTTATGGATGCGCGAACTGACCAGCCGAGCGTATGTCCCAACCAGGCGAGAGCTGCAAACTTAGCCTGGGTTGAAGCATAAGTGACCGGGCGTAGTGACCTATCGCTGCGAAGCGATCGCCCGCGAAATAGTGAGCCGCCGCGGATTCAAGCTGAAGATAGCTGTCGAGGCGCCGGCGCAGCGAGCCGGGAAGCAGATCCTTCCATTTCTCCTGGATGACTTTAGCCGCATCGAGGATCGACTTGGGATTCTGTACGCGCTTACGTTCGATGAGCGCTCCCACAGTTTCGGATGACTCGAACCGAAAACCTTTCAGAGAAAGCGCCAAGAACCAATCGATATCCTCAAGGCGGCGCAACTTTTCGTCCTGGAAGCCAACGGCTTCAAGAGCCGCATGAGCGTTCATGATGATGCAGGATCCGGGAGAGAACCAGCATCCGCTGGCGAAATCGGCAGGGCTGTTTCCTGGTCTGGGATGCCGAACTTGGAGGGGCTGCATTTCCGGCGTTACGTCAATCCACGAACAACCGGTGATTACTTTCTCATCAGAGCTCTGATGCTGTCGATCGATCATCTGTCGCCAACGTAAACCCAGCGTATTAGCAATCAAAAGATCATCGCAGTCCAGGAAAGAAACCCATTTGGTCGGGGCCAGAGCGAGACCGGCATTTCGCGCAGCTGCGGGACCACAGTTACTCGATTGACGCACCAGTTCAACGCGGGGGAGTTTCAGGGAGACCGGGAGCCTTAGCGCGGGCTCCGAATTGTCATCAACCACAACAACACATTGGGGTACCACGTCCTGCGAGCAGAGGCTTCGAAGCGCGCGATCGAGCAACAACTGCCGTCCGTAGGCCGGGATAATGAAGGTTAACGGGATTTCAGTATCGGCGGTCAAAGCTGATTTCATTCATCCGGCTGGTTTGGAAACAAACTCCACGGCATTGTGCCCGACCTTACCGCGCAGATACGACGTTCCGCTCGATTGTCGCTTAGAGGGGCTCACTTTGAAGCGGTTCTGATCGTTGTCCAGCATTCTCGTTGCCGGCTTCGGCCAGGATTTTCGTCAGTTTCGAGTAACTCTTGGCCGCCTCCAGCAAATGAGCGCAGATATGATTGGCGTCTTCCCAGAACGGAACCTCAAGAATGCGCCGAACCTCCGAGTCCTTGAACGCGATCGGACCAGGCGCGACGATCGAAAGACCGCCAATTTCAAATGTATACAGGCTCATCGGGTCGACGGAATCATCGGCGAAGGGTGCACAATAGATGACTTTGGTCCCCTCCAGGCTTGCGATGAGGTTCTGTGCGTCGTCGTAGACTCGTGACCGGCAACCGCGCCCCAAACGATCGATTATCAAGGCCGACTGTTCTCCGTTCGCTGGCAAGTAGATGCTCCCAAGCAAATCTGGGGCTTCGCGATAGAATTCCGTCACTGCCGCCGCGATATGCCCTCCGCTGTGGATGGTTGGAGAACGTGCGGGCAAAACCAGGTTAACGGGCCCGCTAGCTTCCCTGAACGCCGGAGCCTGTATCCCGAGAGACATGCATTTGACGGAAACGCCAAGCAGTCGGAAGGTTTCGGCGATGGATCCCGGGAGCGCGCGCAGCTCCAATCTTCCTGCAAATTGCTTGGCGAGCGCCGCTGTCGACTTGATCCATTCCCAACCACCAGAGTGCCACGACAGCGCCGGGCGCGGGATATAGCAAACGTGGATACGCGTGCGCACAAGAAGTCGTTCGACGAGGGGCAGAAATTCACTCCCCCCGAAAACCACGATACGACGAACACGATCATCGAGAGCCGCCAACACGGCAGCACGGGCAACAATATCGTACCTACCGGCAAGCTCGCCCGGCACACTCCATGAACGCGCGCTATATCCAGCAGCATTCAGCAGGTGCCGATCCTCCGCAAACTCCGACAGAATTAGCTCGCCGGAATTTCCACCCGCCAGAGAGATCATCTGATCCACGACGTCCCGGTTTAGGAACAATGTTGCCGGAATCGCATGCCGCTTCGCCTCCATTCCTTCGTTGAAGGCGAAAGCCTTGGAAACAGGCAAGGTCATTTGCCAGTATGTTTTATTCTCGAGATTAAGGCGGACCGCCTGCCCCATGTGTGAGAGGATAACTTCTCCCTGATCCGGTCCAAGCAGGAACGTGACTTCAGGATCGATTGCGCCAGCTACCGTCAATGAGCCGGCTTCGCCAACCAGCATCTCCCCAGACCGATCATTCTCGATCTTCGTCTCCCAAGATCCAGTCCGCGGCAACTCATCAAGCGACAAACGCGGGCCGTTCGGAGCGCGGCGCACTGACAGAATCGTAACACGGCTTGACTGAACCGGCGAATTCGATTGGGGCACGTGTATCGTCAGCGACGACGCATTCGATCTTAGCAGTTCGCCATCAGTCGAGATTTGAGTGATATCCACCTGCCGAATCCGAGTACTCACCGCACCCCATTCAGCATGAATGTCTGCCAACAGCACACGATCGGTCGACCACGCAAACCGACGAAGCCACGCGCCCGTGACATTGCCGGCGCCCTTGGAAACAACAGAGGCGGCCGGCACGCTGATATCCGGAAGATCAACAATCACTTTTCCCTCGGCTCGGAGGGTCACCAACAGCGACATCTCCGTAGTCTCGGTTCCATCATTCGCCAGATCGGCAATCGTGGTGCCTTCTTCAAGCCTGAAAGCCGCCATCAGGAGTAATTGCGCGGCCAAGGCTCGCTCGATCTCGGTGGGCGCGACGGATACTCGGCAACGTCCGGTCTCAGTCTGAGTCGCAGGGACCACCGCTCCGATCCGGGATTCAGCGGCCAGCATTCGTGCGGCTGTGGCGAAAAATGCGGACGCTCCTTGCGCTTCGGGCGTAACGAAAGACGCCACACGTGGCAGCCTCGCTTGCGAGGGCGCAATCGATCGTTTCTCAGCGTCAAATACCTGCCAGTATCTGCCAAACAAGAAGATCGTCTTCTTGGAGGACTGAGATGGGCAGAGAACATAGACAACAGCACCGGCGATAGTATCACGAAAAGTCTCGGCGGCGCGATACGCCGCCTCTAGTCCGTGATCGGCTGCAAGAACCACGATCCCAATGGGGGCCTCTCGCACCGAGCCTGCATCAAAGGGCGCAACTCTAATATGGTCGGCATATGCGTGTTGCTGGTAGCGCGTGCGATACCGTTCGACGCTCTCCGATAGTCTGAGGCGCAGACCGGCGTCGTTCAGACAAAGCCGTATCTTGTCGACGAGGTCGCCAACAGTCCCATTGAAGAAAAGCGCAGTTTCACCATCCACGAAATGATCGCGAAAGGCAGGAAGATCATTAAGGATCAATGGAACGCCGGCCAAATGCGCTTCGTGAGCGGCATAACAAAACGATTCCATCCGGTGTGGAAAGATTGCAAGCGCGGCCTTGCCAAATTCCGCTGCGATCTGCTCGTACGAAAGGCGGCCCGGAAATACGATTCGATCCGCGTTTTCGCTCGCGATGGCGAGAATATCCGTCGCACGCTGGGATGACGATACCCCTTCTCCGGGACCAACGAGAACGAAACGATCGACGTTCATCGCGGTGGCGGGATCGCTCAATGTCGCAACACCCGCGTGAGCTGCACGGTCCATTGCCTTGAGGGTGGAAACCCGCCCGACGTATACGACATTTTTACCGCGGCCAGCGTTTTGAATCCGCGGAACATCTCGTCGGAAAGGACGCGATTCCTGCACCCGGCTACGATCGACATTGGGATAGAGAGATGCACACTCCTCCTCCCAGAATCGACGTCCGGGCGACAACACGACATCCGCCATCGCGAGCGACGCTCGCTCCAAGGCATAGTCGGTCGTACGAAATGACTGAAACTCCGCTGCCACTCGCCGATCAATAACCTCGATCGTCGCATGAAGGCGTATTGCGATACGAGGTGGAAAATGTTCCGGCTCTGCGGATCGTCTGACAAGAGTGTAATAAGCGGCGCCGCAATAATCGACGAACTCGACAAAGTCGATTGGCGAGCGAGAATGCAATTTCGCAACGGCATAAGAGAAACGATAGCTCTGCCAATGCGCATCGGATGGGAAATCGCCGCGATCCACCGGCATGCCTTCGCAAAGATCCGCCAAACGGATGCTTTCCACGAGTCCGCTAGGGTCGATATCTTTCGAGTCCTTCTCCACCCAGCGCGCCATTGCCTCCTCACCGATATCGAGCAGAAGGCTGACACGATGACCGTCTTTTGGGAGGAGCGCAGCCGCAGCCGCAATGAAAACCCCGACTCCTCCTGCAACGGTCGGGGCCACTTCGTATGAGACAAATGCAAAGTGAGCCATATTTCACGGTCTCTGCGGGAAAAGCGACACAGGAGTCATGCCGCCGTTCCGATTGCGAATTGGATGATGAAGCCCTGGGCAGATCACGAATACTAGGTGTCGACCCAACTAGATTGCATACTCGAAATTGAGAATACACTCACTCTGCTAAAAGACCGAACTTCTACTGGAGAAACGCAAGGAGTGTCTCCCGTCCTCTTGCATTCAACGACTCGAGGTAATCTGCGCTCCGCAAGCGCAGCCGATCAAGGTCATCGCGCGCTTCCAGAATCGCTCGACGAATTGCTACCGGGTTGCTGGGGTCCTTGACGATGAGTTTCTCGAACAAAAGCGGATCTTCGGTGAAGAGTTCGGTGGAAGGACCGATCAAGCAAGGCGTCCCCTGTGCTATACTCTCCAGCGGAACCATCGGCATACATTCCGATAATGTCACGTAGAGAGTCAGATCAGTCAGCCGCATCTCCGACATCACAGAACCATGGGCGATCGGTTTCGCGGAGAAGCTTGCAACCGGAATACGCAGTTCATCGATCACATTCCGGCCCAACTCTCCGATGCCCGCGCAACGCAGATGCATTCCTGCGATATCGGCCAACGCAAGTAGCGAAGGGAGCAGCGGCTTGCGATAGCCCGTCGAACCAGAGTGCCAGAGGCCGACCGCGTCGTGGACGATCGTTCTTGCAGGCTCGCGATTGAAAGGGACAACGTTTTGGATGAAGGCCGAGTCAATTCCTCGTGCACGAAGAAATTTATCCAGCCCGGGTTTCACAACACCGAAACGTGCGAGATGCCCTGCCTCGGCAGCGGCGATCCAGGGCATCATGAGTCGCCAATCGTGCTGCTCGCCCATCTGCATGTAACTGCTATGCCAGAGCAGCATTATCCTCAACGCAGGCTTGCGACGACGGCACTCCTCGAATATCCGGAAAAAAACAGGATCACCTCCGGAGATCACGATCGTGCCAAATGGCGACGCCGCGATGGCATCGGCGATCTCACCAATCATGGGGTCAGTGAGTTGATCGGGATGCATGTCCGGCGTGAAGGGAATGGGAAGAGTGCAGGGGAACAAATTATTCGTAGCGGCAGTCACCCCTTTCCAACGAGGAGTGTACAGCGCCAAGGTATCCTTTAGCGGCGTGTCAGCCAGAAACTCGCGATGGCGGATAATCACCGCCATCTTTTGCCAGAGCTCTATCGAACTAAACCCGCCCACCTCCCGATCCGCAGCGAAATGGCTAACGACGCCTCCGACGTTCGGAATCAAGGTCGCATCGAATCGTACGATGCTGGAGCTGTTCGCAAACAGATCAAATGCCAGACTACGGACGGCAGTCGAAATGCGAGCCGTCCCGGACCCAGCGTGCGCCAGAAGATATATCGCTCCGCCCTGCCCCACAGGCAGATCGACCCATTCACCCTCGAACAACTGAATGGCGACCGCTGCGCTCTGCGAGCCCAGAACCACATCGCGTCTGATTTTGGCAGGATCGGCATATCGAGACAGATCGATAGCTTTGCCATCCCGCGTTCGCGCCTCGAAAATCCAAACCTCGCGACCTTTTGCGTTGGGGTTGGAACTTCCGAGCGCTGTAACCCGCAGGACTTCGGCAGACGCCTTCGTCAAGCGTCCAACGACAGAATGGCGGACACTGCTGATCCGCCACAAGGCTCGAAGCAGAGGTCGCCCGCCTTTACGAACTACATCCAAGGCGGGGGCCAGAACCGGCCAACGGCCTTGTATCCTGCGGAGGATGCGGGCAGCGTTCACCAGGAGCTTGGACAAATTGAATTGGTACCATCACACCAAAAAGGGATTGATATATAATAGCCTAAAATAAGTTGATACGACGCCCGAAATGCGGCGTCAATGTGCTTTCTCGTACGATCCCATTGTCATTATTAACGAATTGCCGCCGCCATATCGGATCAAAAATCCGCCGGAAGCACTCGAAGCAAGGGGCACGATGAATATTCACACGATGGGTATTCAGATGCAGCGCGAGAGAACAATGCCATCCTCTCCAATTCGAACCTGAACAGCAGCTTCCCGAAGTTCGATCTTCCATGTACGCAATCGGTTCGATCTTCGATGTACGCAATCGGCATGTCAGAGACACTCGTGGCGCCTCCCTCAATCATATTTCTGGCGTTGGCCTGTTCAGCGATCTTGTCGTTTTGCCTGACTGCCGCAATTCGACCCATGCTACGCCGCTACGCGCTGGCGAAACCGAACAGTCGATCATCTCATACGATTCCGACCCCGCAGGGTGGCGGCGCCGCCGTGGTCGTTGCTGCGCTGATCATCGCGGCTCTCGCAATGACAACGGCGGGGCTTGAAATCGGGCTGCCTGTCATATCGGTCTTCACCGCGACACTTTTCATCGCGGTGATCGGCGCGTTCGATGACTACCGGCCGATTCCTGTTCTACCTCGCCTCATCTCCCAGGCGCTGGCGGTCGGGATCATCATCGTATCCCTTCCGGCGACCGTCCAGATTGTCCCGCAATGTCCGTTCTGGCTTGAGAGAGGGCTGATTCTGATTGCAGGAATCTGGTTCGTCAATCTCGTCAACTTCATGGACGGGCTCGACTGGATGACCGTCGCCGAGACGGTCCCGATCACCGGAGCATTGGCGATGTTCGGCATGACGGGCCATCTGCCGTCCGCAACAGCAATGGCCATGAGCGCCTTGGGCGGCGCAATGATCGGATTTGCGCCGTTCAACAAGCCGGTGGCAAAGCTCTTTCTTGGCGACGTCGGAAGCCTGCCGATTGGGCTGCTGCTGGGATGGGGCCTCCTGGAACTGGCCGCCCAGGGCCATGTCGCGACAGCCGTTCTGTTGCCGCTTTACTATCTGGCGGACGCAACGGTGACAATCTTGAGGCGGGCATTCAATCGCGAACGGATCTGGGTCGCCCACCGAACTCATTTCTATCAGCGCGCAACCGACAACGGATTGACGGTGATGCAGGTCATCGCAACCGTCTTCGTTCTCAACGTGGTCCTGGCTGCCCTCGCGGCAGCAACGCTTTTGTGGACCGCACCGTCAGCACAATTCACGCTGCTGGGTTGTGGTGTGATTGCGGTCGCGGCTGTCCTTGTTTACTTTAGTCGGTCACGCGAGATTTCGACCAAGCGGCGGCACAGCATCAGCTAGCGCCGCCTTGATGGCGGCACGGTCGTTATTCTCGATCGCTCGCTTTAGCTCCGCGATCCGCGACCTCAGTGTGTCGATAGGCATCTGGTTCGGCTCCGCCGCCAGAACACCGGCAACTCCGATATCCTTCGTTGATTCGTCGCTCCCGAACAGAATCTCGTTCATACGTTCGCCAGGTCGAACGCCGGTGAAAACGATATCGATGTCGTAGCCGAGCTGCAGCCCTGACAACTCGACCATCCGCCTCGCGAGGTCGACGATTTTGATCGGCTGCCCCATATTGAGGACGTAAACCGACACCCCCGAACTATCCGCCGTCACCGCGTGCGCAGCAGCCGTGACAACCAGGTTGCAAGCCTCACGGATCGTCATGAAGTAGCGCAGCATATCAGGATGCGTCACCGTCAACGGTCCGCCCGCTTCGATCTGAGCCTTGAATTTGGGAACGACAGATCCCTTCGAGGCCAGGACATTGCCGAACCGCACAGAGATCAGGCGCGTCGGAGAGCGGCTGGTCGCCTGATCCATGAGTTCGCGGTCGCGCGCCTGGCAATACATTTCGGCGAACCGCTTGGTGAGACCCAGCATCGATACCGGTTCGATCGCCTTGTCTGTGGAAATCATCACCATCGCTTCCACGCCAACGGCGATGGCAGCATCGGCGACATTGATGGAGCCGAACACGTTGGTTTTCACACCTTCGCTCCAGTCTCGCTCCAGGATCGGAACATGCTTGAGCGCCGCGGCGTGGAACACGATATCAGGTCGGAATTCGCTCATGAGTTGCTGGATGCGATCGAAGTCGCGAATGTCCGCGATGCGGCCTTCGATGGCACCTGTGGCGGCTTCCACTTTCAGGGCTTCCATAATGGAATAGAGCGCTGGCTCCGAGTTCTCGACGATCAACAGCCGCGCTGCGCCGAAACTGACCACACGATCGCAAATTTCGGAACCAATCGACCCGCCGCCGCCCGTGACCATGACCGCTTTGCCACGAACGAAGGCGTCCAGTCGCGCATGATCAATTTTCACTGTGGGGCGCAGCAGCAGATCCTCCACAGCCACCGGTTTCAAGCGCGGCACTTCCCCTGTCTCAAGCGAGGGGAGCTGATTGACGATCAGGCCGATATTGCGGGCCTGGACGATGACCGACTCCGGATTGGCCCCCTGCTCGAACGCCGATGGCGCCATCACCAGCCGCTTGATTGGCCGATCCCGTCTGGCGAAGTCGCTCACGACGTCCTTCAGATCATCGGGAGAACCGAGAATCGGAGTTCCCCGGATGAGTTGCCCACGGTCGGCGGGCGACGGCGACAGGATGCCCACCGGCCACAACTGCTTCGTCGCGCCGCTCTCGAAACTACGCAAGAAAATCTCGGCGTCAGCCGCCAGACCGATCAGCAAGGTCGGCGCAACATCGCCGGCACGTGCCTTGTTCCGGCTTCTCGTGAACCGGAAATAGCGATAGGCGAACCGCAGACCAACGAAGAAAAAGACCTGTAGAAACCAATAAAGAATGATGGTGACTTTTCCGAAGAAAAAACCACCGTAGGCATCAGGCGCAACAAGAACGTAGTCCAGCGCCAACAATGCCACGGCCAGTACAGTCGCCGCACGGACGATGTTGATCACGTCCGGCAACGAAATGAATCGCCATTTCGTGGTCGTCAAATGGAAGGCGAAACACACGATGACGCTGAGAACCGCAAACAGCGGAAGGATAATCAGCAGCAGCGGCAAACGGTCTTGCAGGGAATTCGGATCAAACCGCAACAGAAAGCTGCCCAGAACAGCCGCCACCGTCGCCAGAACGTCGTGGATGGCGATCAACAAATTCCGATGCGTCAAACTGGAGAGGCGATCGATACGGGGAAGCTTCAAGGTCATTGAAATCCTGTGGAGCGCGATGTTCGCGCAACTGGGTCAGATCAGATTCGCCATAGCCAGGTCACCGGTTTAGGCCAAAACCGGTCGGGATTCGCCCTCGCCACATGAACCGTGCCAAATGCTTGTAGTACCAGGCACAAGCGCCCGAGACCCCGTCCGATCGGCGGCAAATCGCTCCGAGCCGGCATCGTCCGTCCATGGCACTTTTTCCGTAGTATACCAACCCAATATCAAAGAGCCGTTCGTGGAACTGCCGGCGGGTTCGAATCCGACGGTTCCGTGTTGCCGGCCCGCCCCTTTAATTTGATGATTTATTGTTTTATAACCATTGAGAGTGGTCTGGGGAAACAGCCCCTATATCTTTCTAGATCATCGTTAATTTGTAATAGTGTCGGTACCCGTTCGACATTTTCGGTGACTTTTCCAGTGTGACCGACCGACAATATCGTTAAAAGTCATTTTTCAAGAATTGATTCACGCTTCACGGATGTGGTTGCGCTTTTGAGTTACTCTGCAGTCAACCGAGACGTGATGGCATCATAAGACAATGGCAGCTCGATCCTGGCTTCCCCGCGTCACGACTTCGCTCTATCCAGCCGACCTTTTGGTGGTCTTGATTGCGGCGTCGCTCCCGTGGTCGACCTCCCTCCCCGCCATCTTCGTTGGTCTGTGGCTGCTGTCCCTACTGCCGATCATCAACTTCGATGAGTTCCTGCAATTCTTGAAGCGTCCCATCTGTTTTTTGCCGGTCGGCTTTTTCCTACTCGCCTTGATCGGCACTTTATGGTCCTCCGCGCCTTGGGATGCACGACTTTATGGCATCGGACCGTTGGCTAAACTTCTTGCCATTCCCCTGTTGATATACCATTTCCGGCGTTCGTCACGAGGCTTCTGGGTATTCGCCGCCTTCTTCGTCTCAAGTACCGTTCTGATGGTCTTGTCCTGGATCGTGGCGATCGAGCCCCGGCTGGCGTTGAAGCCGGACGCCTACTATGGCGTACCGGTCAAGAACTACATCGATCAAAGCCAGGAATTCGCGCTCTGCACGGTCGGTGTATTTTATGTGATCGCGCAGGCCGCTCGCCAGCGGCAATGGCAAAAAGTAGTTATATTGGCGACCATCGCGGCAGGCTTTTTCGCCAATATGGCCTTCGTCGTGGTTTCGCGAACGGCGATCGTGACGATGCCGATCATGTTGGGTGCCTTCGCACTGCTCTATCTTAGCCGGCGTGGCATGACGGCCGTGCTTGGGGCGGTTATTCTCCTCATCGCAGCGGTCTGGTTCACGTCGCCCAGCCTGCGAGAAAGGACGGCCACCTTCTTCTCGCAATATCAAGCTTACGAGACAGCCAATGAAGCCACTTCGGTCGGACTGCGGCTCGAGTTCTGGCGCAAGTCGCTGCAATTCTTCCGTGAAGCGCCGGTGATCGGCCACGGTACCGGGTCAGTCAAGCTGCTGTTCACCAAAGCTTCCGCCAACCAGAGCGGTGCAGCGGCGGAAGTCATCGCCAACCCGCACAACCAGACCCTCTACGCCGCTGTCCAGTGGGGGATAGTCGGCGTCGTCATTCTCTATGCGATGTGGCTGAGCCATCTTCTGCTATTCCGTGGCACGAGCCTCGCGCATTGGATCGGTTTGCTCGTCGTGACACAGAACATGCTAACGTCGGCCTTCAATTCCCATTTGTTCGACTTCCATGCCGGATGGATGTATGTCCTCGGCGTTGGCGTGGCGGGCGGCATGGTGCTCGCGACACCAGCACCCGCGACCTTTGCAAACTCCGCCAAAGGATAACGTCTCATGAAAATCGCGATGATCGGGACCGGCTACGTCGGTCTCGTCTCCGGTGCCTGCTTTGCGGATTTCGGCAATCAGGTTGTTTGTGTCGATAGGGATGCTGAGAAAATTGCCGCCCTCGCCCGCGGCGAGATTCCGATCTTCGAACCCGGCCTTGATGATCTCGTCGCGACCAACGTCCGCGCCGGCCGCCTTGACTTCACCACAACCCTCACCGAGGCCGTCGGCGAAGCCGACGCCGTATTCATCGCGGTAGGCACGCCATCGCGACGTGGCGACGGTCACGCCGACCTGGCCTATGTCTACACCGCCGCGCGGGAGATCGCGGCGGCCATCAGGGGGTTCACTGTCGTTGTCACCAAATCGACCGTTCCGGTCGGCACGGGTGACGAAGTCGAGCGCCTGATCCACGAAACAAATCCGCAGGCCGATGTCGTGGTGGCGTCAAACCCGGAATTTCTGCGCGAAGGCGCTGCAATCCGGGACTTCAAATTTCCTGACCGTATCGTGGTCGGAACCGATGACGAGCGGGCCCGCAAGGTGCTGGGGGACATCTATCGGCCGCTGTCGCTCAATCAGGCGCCTATCATGTTCACAGCGCGACGTACCGCCGAGATGATCAAATACGCCGCGAACGCTTTCCTGGCTACCAAGATCACTTTCATCAACGAGATGGCCGACCTTGCCGAAAAAGTTGGCGTCAATATTCAGGAAGTGGCGCGCGGGATCGGCCTCGACAACAGGATCGGCACCAAATTCCTGCATGCAGGCCCTGGATTCGGCGGATCATGCTTTCCAAAGGATACCCGCGCGCTGCTGAAGATCGCACTCGATCACGACGTACCGCTCCGCATCGTCGATGCCGTTCTCGCGGTGAACGAAAACCGCAAGCGGGCGATGGCGCGCAAGGTTGCCGCAACGCTCGGGGGGCAGTTGCGCGGCAAGACGATTGCGGTGCTTGGTCTCACCTTCAAGCCGGACACCGACGACATGCGGGAAGCACCATCGATTCCCCTGGTGACCGGCCTGCTCGATATGGGCGCACGCGTTCGCGCCTTCGATCCGGCCGGCATGTCACAGGCGCAGCGCGAACTACCTGATATCGAATACTGCGAGGATGCCTACGCCTGCGCCAAGGATACCGATGCACTGGTGATCGTCACCGAGTGGGTGCAATTTCGCGCCCTCGACCTCAAGCGGCTGCACAGCGACATGCGCCAACCGATCATCGTCGACCTCCGCAATATCTATCGGCGCGAGGATGTCGAAGCGGCCGGATTCACTTACGAGAGCATCGGCCGGCCGGGGCCGCCGCACTGAGACCGCCGCCCGACAAGAATGGCACGTCAGCCGAAATAGTCGCGATACCACTGCACAAAACGCGTGACGCCTTCCGCCACCGGGACCCGCGGTTGATAACCCACCCGCGACGCAATCAGGCTGATATCCGCGAACGTATTGGGCACGTCTCCCGGTTGCATCGGCAGCAACTCCCGGATGGCCTTCTTGCCGACGGCGATTTCAATTGCCTCGACATAATCAGCCAGCGACACCGGCGCGTTGTTCCCAATGTTGAATATCCGGAACGGTGCATTGCTCGTCGCCGGATCAGGATCATCGCTATTCCACTGCGGATCCGGACACGCGATATCGTCACTGGCGAGAAGCACGCCGTCGACGATATCATCGATGTAGGTGAAGTCGCGCATATGTGCGCCATTGTTGAACAATTTTATCGGCTGCCCGGCGATGATGTTGCGCGTAAACAGGAACAGCGCCATGTCGGGCCGCCCCCAAGGGCCATAGACAGTGAAGAACCGCAATCCCGTCGTCGGGAGTTCAAACAGATGGCTGTAACTGTGCGCCATCAACTCGTTGGCGCGCTTGGTGGCAGCGTAGAATTGCAGCGGGTGATCCGCGCCATGATGCTCGCTGAACGGCATCCGTGTATTCCCGCCGTAGACGCTGCTGGTGCTGGCATAAACCAAGTGCGGAGTAGCCGCCTCTCGGCAGGCCTCCAGCAGATGCGTGAAGGCAACGATATTGCTGTCGACATATGCACGCGGATTTTCCAGGCTGTAGCGCACGCCGGCTTGAGCCGCGAGATGGATCACCCGATCAAACGTGTGGAACGCGAAACATGAATCGAGCGTACGACGGTCCGCGAGGTCGGCACGAATAAACTGATAGCTGCCGCGCGACTGCGCAGCGACATTTGCCAGGACCTTTAGGCGCGCCTCTTTCAAGGCGGGATCGTAGTAGTCGTTGACGACATCGATTCCGACAACTGAATCGCCACGCTCCAACAGTCGCTTCGCCGTGTGAAAGCCTATGAACCCGGCAGTTCCGGTGACAAGAACGCGCATCCGATGTCCTTCATTTCACCTGCCAGGTGGCGCGCCATCACGCCAAGCTGAGACAGACGCGGGCGTATCTAGCATATCGTCGCTGCCCTTGGAATCGGCCTCCTGCCGTCCGTATCGCACTTTGCTGACCACGATCGAGCGGATAGTCTGACGGTCCAGACCCTCGGATGGCTGTTGTTTTCCCAGTACCCGCCGGAGCCTTTCTTATGCCGTTTCCGTCCGCTTCCGCGGCGCTTGCCCGCTTCACCGTTCTCGATCTCACTCGCGTCCGCTCAGGCCCAACCGCCGTCAGGCAGTTGGCGGATTGGGGCGCAAACGTCATCAAGATCGAGGCCCCATCGGATGATGCGAGTGGTGAACAGCCCGGAGGACCACGTCACGGCTCGGACTTCCAGAACCTGCATCGCAACAAACGCGCCATCGCGCTCGATTTGAAGAAGCCGGAAGGTCTCGCCGCCTTTCTGCGCCTTGCGGCGAAAGCGGACGTTGTGGTCGAGAACTTCCGGCCAGATGTCAAAATCAAACTCGGCATCGACTACGACAGCCTGCGACGGATCAATCCACGCCTTGTCTATGGCAGCATCTCCGGCTTTGGGCAGGACGGCCCCTATCACAAACGTCCAGGCTTCGATCAGATTGCACAAGGCATGGGCGGGCTGATGTCGATCACCGGTGCGCCCGGCCAAGGCCCGATGCGTGTCGGCATTCCGGTCGCTGACCTCACCGCGGGCCTCTTTTGCGCGATGGGCATTCTCACCGCCTTGCTGGAGCGCGACGTCTCTGGAGAAGGCCAATGGGTCCAGACCTCGCTGCTGCAAGCGCAGATTTTCATGTTGGATTTTCAGGCAGCCCGCTGGCTCGTCGAAAAAGAAGTCGCGCGACAAGCAGGCAACAACCACCCCACCAGCATTCCGACCGGCGTCTTCAAAACATCGGATGGTTTCATCAACATCGCAACCACGGGCGGCAAAATCTGGAAGCGTTGCGCCGAAGCGCTTGGCGCGCCGGGGTGGATCACCGATCCGGCCTACGCCACCGCTTCGGCCCGATCCAAAAATCGCGACATGCTCAATGCCGCCATCGAGGCCCGCACCGCGACGCGAACGACAGGCGAGTGGGTCGAGATGCTGAACAACGCCGGCATACCCTGCGGCCCGATCTATAGCATCGACCAGACCTTCGCAGATCCGCAGGTGAAGCATCTGCAAATGGCGCAGGAAGTGCCTTCAGACGACGGACGCAAGTTCGAGTTGGTCGCGCAACCCGTCACGCTGTCACGCACGCCGAGCCGCATTGTGGCACGGCCGCCCGAATTCCGTGAGCATACCGACGAGGTATTAAAGGAATTCGGTTTCAATCCCGATGAAATCATCGCCTTGAAGCAAAGCGGCGCTGCTTAAATCAACTCGGCATCAATCGCCTTCGTCTCCGCAAGAGAAAGCCGGACGCGCATGTCGCACGTCCGGCCTCGTTCTCACCTCATCGCGTCAGGCTTCGACCACCCGTTCGTTGAAGACGCGGCGGCAATCCATTTCGTATTCCAGATCCACCACCGGCGGCCGGTTGAAATGCCACGTCAGGCCGTTGCGGAAAACGCCACGCTTGGCCAGTTCAGCTTCAAGGAACGGGAAGATATCGTGCACGGTGTAGAGCTGCACGCCCGTCAGCTTGCTCCAGGTACCGCCGAACGCACCCATGCGGCGCTCCATTTCACCGAGCACCCATTTGGCCTTTTCCACCATCGCGGCCGGGCTGGTGTCGCCCAGACGAACCGTATGCTCGCGATAATCGCCCTTGCCTTCCGGAGCCTCGCCGCTGCCGGCAACGACGAAGGAGTCCGGCGCATTGGCCGCTTCCACCGTGAATGAAAACGCATGGAAGCTCGGCACCGCCGGCGGGTTGACCTTCGGGCAGACATTGCTGCGCGCGACCGGATTAGCGCCGCCCTTCATGAGGCCCCACTGATCGAGAAATTGGGTATATTCACCGTTGAAGCTCTTGAAGCCGCTTTCGGTGAACGGTGCCGGCGATCGCAATTCGCAAGCGGCGAAGGCGGTGAGCGGACGACCGGCGGCCTTGATAATCTCGGCCGCGCGGGCAAAGCCTTCCTTGATCGGCACCGGATTAGCGAAGCGAACGCGCTCCATGGCGAAGCCCGGCAACGCGCCGACGCCGGCGGAATACTGGCTGACGCCGGGAATATACCTGTAGCCACCGTCACGCAGTTCAACAGTCTCGGTCATGATGACGCTTTACCTCTTTCAGTCGGGGGAAGATGGGCGATGAGCGCGCAGAAACTATTTGAGCACGCCCAGATAAGCTTCGCCGATGATCGGATCGGCGAGGAGATCCTGTCCGGAACCGGACCGCACGATGCGGCCCATGTCCATCACGAACGCAGTATCGCAAAGGTCCAGCGCGGTGATGACGTCCTGCTCCACCAGCAGGATCGACATGCCCTCGGCATTCAACGCCCGCAGCGCCGCGACGAGTTGTTCGACAAGCAGCGGCGACAGGCCGAGCGACAACTCGTCCACCATCAACAGCTTCGGCGCGCTCATCAGGCCACGGCCGATCGCACACATCTGCTGCTCACCGCCCGACAGCGTCGCCGATGCCTGATTGCGGCGCTCGAACAGCTTGGGGAACGTCGTGTAGACGCGATCGAGATCGCGTTTCAGTTCGGATGATGCGACGTGGCGCGAGTAGGCGCCCATCAGCAGGTTGTCTTCAACGCTCATGGCGCCGAACAGACGCCGGCCTTCCGGCACATGGACAATACCCCGCGAAAGGATAGTGGCCGCCGCCGCTTTCGAGAGATCTTCGCCCTCGCACAAGTAGGTTCCGGACTGAACCGGAATCAATCCGGACAAAGCCCGCATCAAGGTGGTCTTGCCCGCACCATTCGAGCCGATCAGGGCGGTGATTTCACCCTTGCGCACGGGAAGATCGATGCCCCACAGCACCTGGATCTCGCCGTAGCCGGCGCGCAGCCCCTTCAATTCGACGATCAACTCATCCGCCGCCAGAGGATCAACCATGGGCCCCGATCCTTTGCGCATATTGCTGACCGAGATAGGCTTCGATCACCGCCGGATTGGTCATCACGTCGCGCGGCTGACCGTCGGCGATGAGTTGCCCATTGTGCAGGACGACGATCCGCGAACAAACGTTGAGTACCACCTTCATCAGATGCTCGATCATCACGATCGTGATGCCATCGGCGGCAAGCTGGTGAATGAGTTCGGTAGCACGCTCGACCTCGGCGCTGTTGAGGCCGGCATTGACCTCGTCGAGGAACAACAGTTTCGGTCGCATCGCCAGCGCCTTCGCCAGTTCCAGCCGCTTCCGCATCGCCAGCGTCAGGGTTGCGGCCTGCTGTCCGGACTGGGCTTCCAGTCCGACAAATGCCAGATGCCGCCGCGCTTCCTCGCGCGCCGCTTTCAAACCCTCTCCGGGCTGCGAAAACAGCGCGGCCGCCGCAACGTTATCAAGTGCGCTGAATTGGGCGAAAGGCTGAACGATCTGGAACGTCCGCGACAGGCCGAGCCGCGCCGATCGATAGGTCTTGACCCTGGTGATATCCCGACCGTCGAACGTGACAGTGCCGGCGGTCGCCGGTGTCACGCCCGTGACGACATTGACCAGCGTGGTCTTTCCCGCGCCGTTCGGCCCGATCAGTCCGATCACCTCGCCTTTGCTCACCGACAGCGAGACATCACGCAGCGCCTGAAGCCCGCCGAACCGGCGCGATACCGATTGGAGTCGAAGAATCTCAGACATTCTTCGCCCTCCCCCACAAGCGCCAGCCCCGCAACGAGGTCAGTCCGTGCGGCAGGAACAGCAGCAGGAGAACGATCAGAACACCAAGAACACCGCTGTGAATCTGGATGTAGTTGCGCCAGACGATCTCCTCGAGACCGAGATAGACGAACGCGCCGATGGTGACACCCAGCGGCGATCCCAGGCCGCCGATCAGCGCCATCACGATCGGTTTGACCGAATAGAGGATGTCGAACACGTCCGACGGATCGATGTAGTGAACCCATGCTGCGTAGACGGCGCCAGCCGCACCGACGAAACATGCGGACAGACCGAATGCGATGCTTTTGTAGAGCGTGGTATTGAGCCCCACCATGTTGGCAGCGGTTTCATTTTGCATGATGCAGGACAAGCCGAAGCCGAGCTTGGACATGGAGACGGCAATCACCGCTACGGCGGTGACAAGCAAGACGCCCCACATCAGATAAAAGAAGAACGTCGCATCGGCCATCACGCCGGCGCTCGCCGCCAGCGGAATGTTCAGGCCCATGCCGCCACCGGTAAGGTCGGTGGCATTGTTGACCAGTTCGCGGAACACCTCGATCAGCGACAGGCTGGCAATCGCAAAATAGTGACCCCGCAGACGCAGAAGAGCGGCACCGAGCAGTCCCGCGAGCAGGAAGCAGCCCACTCCTGCGATCGGGATCGCCGCAGCCAACGGCATGCCGCGGGCCAGCAACACACCGCCGGTATAGGCACCGAGCCCGAAGAAGGCCGCGGTCGCGAACGACGGATAACCCGCAAACCCACCAACCACGTTCCACGACAGCGCCATGATCGCGTACATGCACGCGATGGTCCCAAGGCGCAGCGTATAGGCGCTGCCGAGCAGCGGCAGTGCGGCGATGCAGGCGATCAGGGCCAGCAGGATGAGATTCGTGCGGCTCATTCGAAACCCTTCCGACCGAGCAAGCCCTGCGGCCTCAGAATCAAGAATATGATCAGCAGCACGAACGAGAGCGTCGTCGCATGAGCTGGCCCAAGCATGGCCGATCCGACACCCTCGATCAGCGCCAGCAGAATTCCCCCGGCCAGCGCGCCAGAGACGCTCCCGAGACCACCGAGCACGCAAACCACGAATGCCTTGCCGAGATAGGCCGTCGAGGTCAGCGGTGAAATCGGAAAGATCAGCGCCATCAACACGCCGGCACATCCCGCCAGCGCCGCGCCAAGGCCAAACGCGACGGCATAGATCGAATTGACGTTGACGCCCATCAGAACCGCGGCATCCCGATCAAGCCGCACCGCAATGATCGCACGTCCCACACGCAGGCGGCGCAGGATCAGATACAACACGAAAGTCAGCGCCAGCGCCGCGCCCGTCGCGATCAGACGATCGACCGGGACCACTACGTCGAAGATGGATACCGATCCCATCGGCGGCGTCAGCGTCAGCTTCCGGTAGTCTGCCTTGAAGTAATAGATCATCGCGTTGTTCAGGATCAGATCGAGCCCGAACGTCAATGTCAGGGTCACCAATACCGGGGCCGTGATCACCCGATTGAGAATGATCCGCTGGATCACGTATCCGATTACGAAGAACAGTGGC
>CAUJJN010000191.1 GCA_963204905.1 Pseudomonadota bacterium | reverse complement strand
CCGGCACCGTGCCGGCGATGGACTGGCGCAACTATCCGGATAGCCTAGCAGAGATTGTCGACCGGATGCGCGGAGTGATCATCGAACATCGCGACGCGGTCGCGGTGATGACGGCGCACGATGCACCGACGACGCTGCACTACGTTGATCCGCCTTATCTGCCGGAAACGCGTTCGCCCGCCAACAAGTACGATGGCAAATACAGGATGTATCGCCATGAACTCGATAGGGGGGGGCATTCCCGGCTCCTCGAGGCGCTGCGCGATCTTGCCGGCTACGTGATCCTCTCCGGCTATCCGGACGCTCTTTACGACGACGCCTTGCCTGGCTGGCGCCGGATCGAAACCCGCGCGCTGGCCGATGGCGCGCGGGAGCGCACCGAGGTTCTGTGGATCAACCCCGCATGCGCGGACGCGCTCGATCGCGAGCGACGGACCTACAAGCAAGCCGATTTTCTGGAGGCAATATGACCGTCTACGTCGACGATGTCCGCCATCAGTTCGGCCGCATGGTGATGTGCCACATGTGGGCCGACAGTCTCGACGAACTGATGGCGATGGCCGACCGGATCGGCGTCGCGCGGAAGTGGATTCAGGGCCACCCGACGCTGTCGTTCGGCAAGCACCGCAACGCGTCGTGGGTGCACTTCGATATCGCCGCCAGCAAAAAGATGCGCGCCCGCCAGTTCGGCGCGGTGCTGACCGACCGGTTCGGGCCGCTCGAACACCTCGCCACGATCGATATCGCCAGCGGTGATGCCGAGCGCGTCGCGTGGGGCGAAGCGAAGCTGCGGCAAATCGCAAAGAGCCGCGCCTTGTGAAGAATCCAGTGCCAGTTGCGTTCCGCGTCCGTTGAAATCCTGACCTTCGAGAGACAATCATGAGCATCAGGGCCATGACGTGGGCCTTCGAGCTGCCGCTTGAACCACGCGCCAAGATCGCGCTGCTGGCGATCGCCGACAATGCGCGCGATGACGGCGTGGCGTGGCCGTCGCGGGACACCATCGCGGCGAAATCGTCGCAGTCGCGCGCCACCGTCGGCCGCCGCGTGAAATACCTGGTCGAGCACGGCGTGATTTCGGTGCATCAGCGCTTTCGCGAGGATGGCACCCAGACAACCGACGAGATCCACCTCAATCTGTCACTGACACCGGAGGAGCTGGCGCGGCGGCTCAATGACTCGCGCGGCGATGATGCTGATGGCGACGATGATTCCGGCGCGGAAGGGGGAGGGTGTCAGGCTGATACCCTAGGGTCGCACTCGTGCAACCCGGGGGTCGCAGTCGTGACAGGGGGAGGGTTGCACTCGTGCAACCCCCATAATGAACCGTCACTTGAACAAGATTCTCCCCCCAGCCCCCCTCCGGGGGGGAGTGGTCCGTTGTCGAAAGACGATCGGGAGGCAGCCGAAAAGCGCCAGCAGTTGTGGCGACGGTTCCTCGCCACGTATCCCGGCATCGCCACGATGGATCAGCAGGCCGCGCGGGAGGAGTTCGATCGGCTGGCGTTGAGCGACGCCGAATGGGCGTTGGCCGCCAGCGGATTGTACGATGCTGATTGCCGCAAGTTACGGAAGCCGCCGAAGAACGCGCACCTCTGGCTTCGAAAGCGGATGTTCGCCAACTTCCCGCGCGACGCGACTGCGGCCAAGGCCAGCACCAGCGCCTATGTTCGGATTGATCCGGCGTCGGCTGAGGGACGTGCGGTGATTGCTGTGTGCACGCTCGCGCGGGCTTCGCGGCCATTTCCGTCCAGCGACGGCAAGATGAATTATCGCGGTGAGATCACGCCGCAGCTTCTGGCGCTCGCTGATGCGCCACCTCGCGATGGCTGGCTGAAGATCAGCGATCGGCAGCAGCTTGGCGCGTGGGGCGGTTTCATCGGCAAGTACGTCACCACGTCGCGCGCGCCGATGGAGGCTGACGACAGCGGGCCATTCCTGTGGGCGCCATGGGCGTGGCCGCCGCGGGTCGATGGGACCTTGTGCAATGACGGTGAAGGCGGGGAGATCTGATCGTGCTGTTGAAAATTGGTGATTTCGTCGATGTGATCCCGCCGATGGCGTCGGTCAGCGTGCCGATCGCGCCGGAACGCTGGATGTTGTTGCGGGTGAACCCGAGCCGTGAGCGTCGGGTTCATGAGCGCCTGACCGAACGGGGCGTGTGTTGCTACGCGCCGCACTTTCCAAGGCGCATCACCGTCAGTCGCCGCTTCGCCTGGCAGCGGCCGATCGTGCAGCAGCGCATGGTCCCGGTTTTTCCCGGCCTTGTCTTCGTCCCCGACTTCGATGCGGATGTGGTGCGGCTGCGCTCGTATAGCGACGGCATTGCCGGGTTGCTGTTTGTCGATCGCCGTGCGGCTTCGCTCTCGACCGCCAATGTCGATGCGATCCGCTCTATCGAGGCCCATCTGTCCACGCCGGTCTCGACGGCGCGCGCATACGCCGTTGGCGATCGTGTCCGCGTGCGCGACGGCAGTCCCTTCGCTATGTGGACGGGGCGCATCGACAGGCTTGACGGCAAGGGGCGACTCAGAGTCCTAATCGCGGCCATCAAGCGCGAGGTGGCGGTGGATTTGTCCAGTCACCAGGTCGAGCCAGCCTAGCAGGCGACCGTCTGCCTAGATGGATCGGCGGGGAGAGTTCCTCCCGGCGCATCCGGACATCGCTTAGGTGCGATTCTGGTCACGGAGAAGAAGCCCCGCCAGCGCGGGGCTTTGTCGTTTCTGACATAGAGTCGCGCGGCAACCTCTTCGCATTGTCGCTGCCCTCCTTGGGCGTGTCCTCCCTAGACTTCACGGGCTGCCGTCATCGGTCGATGCGGCAGCCCAATGTTTGAGATGTCCGCGCAACCCTGGAAGGCTTGGTACAAAACGGCGCGATGGGAAGCGTTGCGACGCGAGGTGTTCCTTCGAGATCACTACGTCTGTCAGCGCAGCGGATTGCTATGCATCGGCAAGCATCCAGCGCCGAACAGCCCCGTCGCCAACCACAAGCGCGCGCA
>CAUJJN010000190.1 GCA_963204905.1 Pseudomonadota bacterium | reverse complement strand
GTGTTAGCCAGCGGCCCGCAGATTGTCCGCGGAGGATTTGCCGGAGCGGCGATCCGCGACGATCTCGTAGCTGATCTTCTGGCCTTCACGCAGCGTGCCGAGGCCGGCGCGCTCGACGGCGCTGATGTGCACGAACACGTCATTGCCGCCGTCGTCGGGCTGAATGAAGCCATAGCCCTTGGTTGCGTTAAACCACTTTACGGTTCCCATGCTCATGGGATAGTCCCTTCTCAAAAAAATATAGTCGAAACCCACTCGTGTGGGCTGGTGGCATCGAATTTTTGGAAGGGTCGTCAGCGTCTAAACCGGCTGTACCGGTAGTTAGCGAGTGTCGTCCGGCCGAAAATCGATCAGGATATATTATTCGAAAGGCGCAACCAAAACAATCCGGGCGTGCACGTTTTTTGCGGCGCGCCGGATAGCCGTTGGTCGAACCGTCGCATCAGGGGCGTTATGCCCCTGATATGTCTTGGATTTCGCCGATTACGCAAAATTACCGGCGGCGGAACTGGCCGCGGGGAGGGCCGCTGCGCGGCGGTCCGCCCGCCGGCCGCTCGTCCTTGTGGCGGAAGATCAGTCGGCCTTTTTCGAGGTCGTAGGGCGACATCTCGATGGTGACGCGATCGCCCGCCAGCGTCTTGATGCGGTTCTTCTTCATCTTGCCGGCGGTGTAGGCGACGATCTCGTGCCCTGCGTCGAGCTGGACGCGGTAGCGGGCATCGGGGAGGATTTCGGTCACCAGTCCTTCGAACTGGATCAGCTCTTCTTTAGCCATGGGGTTCTCCAGGTCGAGAGGCTGCTATCGCTGTGGGCCTTGGTTGCGTTTGGGTTGATGCGGGCGGCTCTTGCGGCTCAGGAATGCGACGCCCTGAATGCCCTCGGAGTTGCCGCCCATCGACTTGCCACCCAGTGACTTGCCACCCATTGACTTGCCGCCCGACGACGCCCTTGCGGGCTCGTGCCGTCCGGCGGGCTGCTGAGCAGCGCCCCCACCCGGCCGCCGACGGCGGTGCGGGCGCTTGCCGTTCGGCGCGCCATCGGCGCCGCCGCGATGCGCGGACGCGTGCGGACCGGGACGGCCGCCGCGCGGCTGCGAAGCGGACGGGCCGGACTCGCGATGGCCGGGGGTGCGTCGGTCTTCCTTGGGCAATGCGACACGGATCAATTTTTCGATGTCGCGGAGATACGCCATTTCCTCGCCGGCGCAAAGCGAGATCGCCACGCCGTCGGCGCCGGCGCGCGCGGTGCGGCCGATGCGGTGGACATAGGTTTCCGGGATGTTGGGCAGGTCGAAGTTGACGACATGGCTGACGCCGTCGACGTCGATGCCGCGCGCCGCGATGTCGGTGGCGACCAGGGTGCGGATCTCGCCGGTGCGGAACGCCGCCAGCACGCGCTCGCGATAGTTCTGCGACTTGTTGCCGTGAATGGCGTCGGCGGGGATACCGGCCTTGGCGAGGGTCTTCACCACCTTGTCGGCGCCGTGCTTGGTGCGCGTGAACACCAGCGCGCGGTTGACCGGCTCGTCCTTGAGGATTTGCGCCAGCGCGGCGGGTTTTGCCGAATGGTCGAGCTGAATGACGCGCTGGGTGATGCGCTCCACGGTGGAGGACACCGGCGTCACCGCGACCCGTGCGGGATCGCGCAGCATGTGCTCGGCAAGGTCAGCGATGTCCTTCGGCATGGTGGCCGAGAAGAACAGCGTCTGCCGCTTGATCGGCAGCTTGGCGACGATCTTTCGAATGTCGTTGATGAAGCCCATGTCGAGCATCCGGTCGGCCTCGTCGAGCACGAGGAATTCGACCTGTCCAAGCTTGAGTGCATTGCTTTGCACCAGATCGAGCAGGCGGCCGGGGGTGGCGACCAGCACCTCGACGCCCTGCATCAGGGCGCGGACCTGGCGGCCCATCGGCACGCCGCCGATGGCGAGCGTCGAACTCAGGCGGATATGGCGGCCATAGGCGTTGAAGCTGTCAAGAATCTGTCCGGACAGTTCGCGGGTGGGGCTCAGCACCAGCACGCGGCAGGTCTTGGGCTGCGGGCGGATGCGGTTCTCGAGGATGCGATGCAGGATCGGCAGCGCGAAGGCCGCTGTCTTGCCGGTGCCGGTCTGGGCGATGCCGACGACATCGCGGCCGGACAATGCGAGAGGAATGGTTTGCGCCTGGATAGGCGTGGGCGTCTGGTAATTCTCTTCCGCCAGAGCGCGCGAGATCGGATCGGCGAGGCCGAAGTCCTGAAAGGAGGTCAAAGATAGTTCTTTCTACATAAAAGCAAGCGCCCGACGATGCACGTCCGGAGCGGCGGGGGTGTCTGAGACACCCGCGTGTTTGGGGCGTCGGTTATGTTGGCTGAAGGGGCAAGCCAGACGCCGATATGGTTATCGGCCCAGAACACGCGGCTCGCTGAGACCCAGTGATGTGATTCTAACGGGTCGTGGCGTTCATATGGCGCAGCATCGCGGCGGATTCAAGGTCAAATTGGTGACGCACTCACGAACTGGCGTTCCACACTCAAGAAAATTCCGTTCAATGGTATGATCAGGTGCGGTCTTTGCGGCCATGCGCGATCGCTGCTTGACCGGTCGAAACCCGTTCCAACGCCTTGCGATGATGCTCCATTTTCTTCCCTCGATGCGTTTTCTTGACGCGAACCGGTATCCAGTTGGCTCGAAAACGCTCTAATGTCGCTTCGACAAACCAAACGCTTGGGAGAACGCCGTGATCTATGTCGTTGCCACGTTGACCGTGAAGCCCGAAATGCGCGCCGAACTGATCGAGGGTGCCAAGGCGTGTATCGCCGCCACCCGCCAGGAGCCCGGCAACATCGCCTATGACATGCACGAGAGCGTCACCGACCCAGCGAAGATGGTGTTCGTCGAGCAGTGGGAGAATGTCGAGGCGCTGGGGCCGCACCGGCAGACCGACCACATGAAGGCGTTCGGGCGCATCGCGGCGAAGTGCCTGGCCGCGCCGCCGAAGATCGAGATCATCACCCCGGCCACGGTCGACGCGCGTTAAGGATTGGCCCCATGATCTACGTCATCGCCACCACGCGCGTGAAGCCGGAAGGCCGCGACGCCTACATCGCCGGCGCCAAGGACTGCATTGCCGCCACCCGGCAGGAGCAGGGCTGCATCTCCTATGAGAACCACACCAGCATTCACGACCCCAACCTGTTCGTGGTGGTCGAGCGTTGGGCCTCGCGGGAGGATCTCAACGCCCACGGTCGCTCGCCGCACATGAAGACGTGGCGCGCGCTGTCGGCGCCGTTGAAGGAAACGCCGACCGAGATCGAGATCATTTCCGACGGCAAGGTCGAGACATTCTGACCGCTGCGACGTGCGGCGCCGCCCCCGTGGACGGGTGGAACCATTGGGGCGTCGCATGGTTGTCATCGTCCAGGCTTGGCTCGGGGCTGCTGGCATGGCGCCGGTGGGTGCCGCCCGAGGGGCGCCGTCCACCGTCGAGAAAAAATCGCGGCGGACGGATTTCAATCGATTCCATTTTCGAGTGAGCGTGTGGTCAGGCTGGGGTTCATTATCGGGTTCATCGCGCTGCTGGGGATGCTGCTGTCTGGCCTCGCCGCTTATCGCGCTCATGACCAGGAACTGACGGTCAATCGCATCGCGCTGTCGCGGGCGATCGACGTCAGCGCCAGCCTGGTTCAGGACCGCCTGACCGAGCGCGAGTTGCTGGCGCGGGTCGCCTCCGGGTTGTTTCATTCGCCGACGGTGACCAAGGCCGATATGCTGAAGCCGTTGCGCGCCTCGATCTATGCCTTCAAGACCGACTTCGTCGTCACCGGCTGGATCGCTCGTCTGCAACCGAACGACTTGCAGCAGGCCAGGGCCGAACTTCAGGGCGCGGGCTTCCCCAATCCCGATATTCGCAGTTTCAACGACAGCCCACTCGATCCCGCGGTGCCGACCGGACCGATCGATGTGCTGATGGATGTCGAGCCGCGCAACAATCAGACCGAGCGTTTCCCGGGGCGTGCCTACAATGGCCAGCCGATGCTGGACGCCATGCTGCAACAGGCGCTCCAGACGCGACAACCCGCAGCCTCCGCGCCGCTGCCGTTGCTGCGTCCGGACGGCCATATCGGAGTTGTGCTTGCAACGCCGGTGTTGCAGGAAATCAGCGGCCAATTGCTCGGCTTCATCACGTTCTCCTATGAACTCGCGCCGCTGATGCTGACCAATGACGATATGTCGTTGTTCTCCATCGCGCTGCGCAACCCCGTCAGCAGCGCCACCGAACTGGTCATTGATGCGAACGACCGCGTCGTCGCGCGTCCGCAGGCGGGGGCCGCCGAGGACGTCAGCTCCGCGCCGCCGCCGGTGGTGCGGACCGTGACGTTCGGCGGACGCGACTGGCAGTTGGCCTACTACGCCAAAACCAATCCCGAACAGCGCGCGCTCGAACTGGCGGCGGTGGTGGCGGCGATCGGTTTCGCGCTCACCGCGATCATCTGCGGCCTGTTCGGCTACATCGCCTACAACAACGTGCGCATGAGCCGCGAAATCCGGATGCGGATCGGCTTCGAGCACAGGCTGACGGCGGTGATCGACGAACTCAATCACCGCGTCAAAAACATTCTCGCGGTGATCCAGTCGATCGTCACCCGCACCATGCGCCACGGGGCCGATATCGACGTCGCGCGCGACCTTCTGATCGGGCGTATCCATGCGATGTCAAACGTGGTGTCGCTTCTCAGCGAAAGCCGCTGGCAGGGCGTGCCGCTCAAGGGTCTGTTCGAGGCGCGTGCCATTCCCAACGCCGACCGCATTGCCGTGAGCGGGCCGGACATTTCCGTCAGCGCCCGCGCGGCGCAAAGCCTGTCGCTGCTGTTCTTCGAACTGGCGTCGCACACCGACGAAGGATTGTCGCTGGTGGGCAAGCACCCGCACGTGGTGGCGCAATGGAGCGTGGAAGGCGACCCGCGCGACGCAATGTTTCATTTCCGCTGGGAAGAGTTCAACACCAGCGCCGCCACTCGCCGCGCCGACAGCGAGTTCGGCGTGATCCTGCTCGACCGCGTTGCGCCCGAGGCGCTCGGCGGCACCGCCAAGCGTTATTTCACCGATGTCAGCTACGTCTACGAACTGGTTGCGCCGATGGCCACCGTGGTCGATCTCACCGAACGCGACCGCACCGACAGGTTGTCGGCGCCGGTGAGACGTGTGAAATGAACTGCGCCGCGCGCTGATCCTTGGCGCGCCTGTTTGACTCCACGCAGGCGCGAGGAACTCAGGTCGCCACGACCTCCCGTGTTTCCATCGCCCGGCCGCCGCGATAGACCGTCGCCGCGGCGACGATGCCGAGGACCGCCGCGCACATCAGCCAATAGGCCGGCGAGGCCTTGTCGCCGGTGTGCTCGATCAGCCATGTCGCCGCGAACGGCGTGAAGGTGCCGAACAGCCCAGCCGCCAGAGCGAATGCCATCGAGAAGCATGTGGTGCGCACATGCTTCGGCACGATCTCGACGAGGCAGCCGAGCATGGTGCCGCTGTAGACGCCGAAATAGAACGAAAACATCATTTCCACCGCCAGCATCTTGCCGAAGGTGGGCGCGGCGACCAGCCAGTGCAGCGCGGGATAGGCGGTGACGAGCGACAGCACGGCGATGGTGATGAGCACCGGCTTGCGGCCGACGCGATCCGACAACGCGCCGCCGACCGGATTCCAGATGAAGTTGGTGATCGCCACCAGCAGCGTCACCAGCAACGCGTCCTGCGTCGACAGCTTCAGCACCGACTTGCCGAAGGTCGGCGTATAGACGGTGACGAAATAGAACGTCGTCGTGGTCAGCACGGCGATCATCATGCCGAGCAGGACGATGCGCCAGTTGGCCAATGCCGAGGCGAATACCTCGCTTGCGGTCGGATGTTTCTTCATCGCCAGAAATTCCGGCGTCTCCTCCAGCGTACGGCGCAGGAAGAATAGGAACGGGATGATCAGGCAGCCGATGAAGAACGGGATGCGCCAGCCCCACGCCGCCACCACGTCCGCCGGCATCATCTCGCTGAGGATGAAGCCGATGATGGCGGCGACGAAGATCGCGACCTGCTGGCTCGACGACTGGAACGAGGTGTAGAAACCGCGATTGCCGGGCGTCGATATCTCCGCGAGGTAGACCGACACGCCGCCGAGTTCGACGCCGGCCGAGAAGCCTTGCAGCAGGCGGCCGATCAGCACGATGACCGGCGCCGCGACGCCGATGGTGGCGTAGCTCGGACAGAACGCGATGGTGACCGTGCCCGCCGCCATGATCGCCAGCGTCACGATCAGGCCCTTGCGACGGCCGATGCGGTCGATATAGGCGCCCAGCACGATGGCGCCGACCGGACGCATCAGGGCGCCCAGCCAGAACACGCCGAAGGTATTGAGCAGCGCCGCCGTTTCGTTCTGCGCGGGGAAGAAGGCTTTGGCGATCGCGCTGGCGTAGAAACCGAACAGGAAGAAGTCGAACTGCTCGAGAAAATTGCCGCTGGTGGCGCGAAGGATGGCGCCGATGCGGGATCCGATCAGCGCGGGCTGGCCCGGATTCGATTGCTGCATGGCGTGCTCCCTTGTCGTTCCTGTGCCGCTTCGGTCGCGGTCGGCGTGTTTCTATGCGACAATATGGCACAGTTCAATGAGCGCGCCAGCGGGAAGGTGTTCCGGGCCACAGTTTCGTTCGCAAGCGCTATTTGGCGGTATCAGACACCGGCCTCGATGTTGGCTGTGCGGATCGAGTCGAGCAGCCACTGCCGGAAGGTTGCGAGTTTCGGCGTGTCGGCGCGATCCTCGGGCGACACCAGGTAGAAGCCGGCCTCGACCGGCAGCGTGATGTCGAACGGCACCACCAGGCGGCCCTTGGCGATGTCGTCGCGCACGTAGGCAGTGCGGCCGATGGCGACGCCGTGGCCGTCGATCGCGGCCTGAACCGTGACGAAATTCAGGTCGAAGGTCAGGCCGCCGTGGCCGGACAGGTCGGCGGGGAGGCCTGCGGCGGTGAGCCACAGCCGCCAGTCGTCGCGCGAGGCGCCGCTGGTGTGCAGCAGGACGTGATCGCGAAGATCTTCCGGCCGCCGCAGCGGTCGTTCGCCGCCCAACAGCGCCGGGCTGCACACTGGAAACATCCGGTCCGCCATCAGCCAGTCGGCGCGCAGGCCCGGCCAGTTGCCCCGGCCGTAGCGGATCGCGGCATCGACGTCGCCGCGGTCGAAATCCACCAGCTCCGTCGAGGTGGTGATGCGGACGTCGATGGCGGGATTCGCCTCCTGAAATGCGGCGAGGCGCGGCAGCAGCCATTTGGCGGCGAGCGAGGCCAGCGTGCTCACCGTCAGCACCCGGCCGTTGTCCTTCTGCCGCAATCGCGCGGTGGCGAGCCGGAGGTCGTTGAAGGCGGCGCGGATACGCGGAAGGTAGTCCTGTGCCTCGGCGGTAAGCGCGATGGTGCGGTTGCGCCGGATGAACAGCCTGGTCCCGAGCTCCTGCTCCAGCCGCCGAATCTGATGGCTCACGGCGGTCTGGGTCACGTTCAGTTCGGCCGCAGCCGCTGTGAAGGAGAGATGCCGCGCCGCCGCCTCGAATGCCCGCAGGCCGTTGAGGGAGGGCAGCCGGAGATGTGTGGCGGAACCCTTATTCATGAATTTATGTCATATATTTCGGGACAACATGTCGTTTGTCAGGTGGTCGGATCAGGCAGATATTTTCCACCAGAAAGCTAGATTTGGAGATGGAAAATGTCCACTCATCGCAACCTTGAAATGACAAATCATCATGACGAAGGCTTCCTTGCCCACCTCGGCGAGACGTTCCACACCTGGCGAGCCCGGCAGGCCCAGCGGCGCGAACTCTCGCATTGGACCGAGCGCGATCTGCACGACGTCGGGATCTCGTGGAGCGATATGCTCGCGGAGGTCGAGAAGCCGTTCTGGCGGGCCTAGAGCATGATCCCGAACAGTGGATGCCGGTTCTCGGATCGGATCATGCTTTCTCAAAGATAAGCCGCGCGAACGCGCCCGGCGCCGCCAACTTCGGGGCGCCGGCCGCCGATGGGCCGGTTTTCTTGCCGATGTGCGGGAGAGCGTCATGGCGAATGGCTTGCATCAAACCATGCATCAAACCTTGCGTCATGGCGGCGGCCTGCTCGGGCCCGGCGACCTTTCGCAGCACCTCGATATCGTCCGGCTGCGCGACGGCGGCTCCATGACCCTGCGGTTCGTTGAGTCGGACGACGCCGCGGCGTTGCAGGACTATTTCCGCGGGCTGTCGGTGGCCTCGCGCTACAACCGCTTCCTCGCGGCGGTGGGCGAATTGCCGCCGGGTGAGCTGGAAAAGACCCTGCACAGCGGCGGCAACTTCTTTTCGATTTTGGCGACGCTGAAATCCGGCGGCGTCGACACCATCATCGGCGAAGCGCGCTACGCATTCGATCCGGTTACCGCGCATTTTGAATTCGGGCTGTCGATCGACGATCACTTGCAGGGGCGGGGCATCGGCACGGTGCTGCTGTCGAACCTGCAATGCCGCGCGGTGGCGCTCGGCGCCTCGACGATTTTCGGCGACACGCTGCGTTCCAACGAGGCGATGCAGGCGCTGGCGCGCAAGGCGGGCTACAGCTTCGCGGCGATGCCGAGCGATTGGCGGCTGGTGCGTTTCGAGAAGTCGCTTGATCCCACAGCGGAGACGCCCTGCGCCGGCTGGCGCGCGCACGGCCGCGAGATGGCGGCGGCGAACTGAATGTCATCGCCGTCATTGCGAAGGGCGCAAGCGACGAAGTAATCCAGTTCTTGCTTTGTCGTCTTCTGGATCGCTTCGCGTCACTCGCAATGACGAAAACTGGGTCCGTGCACATTCTTGATAGGACCGCCTGCCTTTCCAGTCGGGCCTCAACGCCGTCGTTTGATTTCAGCCCTTTCCGAACACCGGCTTGCGCTTTTCGATGAAGGCGGCGACCGCTTCGCGGTGATCTGCCGTCTTCGCCGCTTTGATCAACCGCACCGCTTCGTGATCGCGCGCGGTGGCGAAGTCGAACGCCAGCGCCTCGTCGAGATTGTCCTTCATGTAACGCAATGCGGTGGCCGGCCCTTCGGCCAGCGATGTCGCCAATGCGAGGGCGTCGTCGCGCAAACGCGCATCCGGCACCACGCGGTTGACGAGGCCGATGGCCTCGGCGCGTTTCGCCTCGACCTTCTCGCCGGTGAACATCAATTCGCGCGCGCGCGATGTGCCCACCAGTCGCGTCAGCAGCCAGGCAATGCCGTAGTCGCCGCTCAGCGCCACGCGAATGTAGCCGGTGGTCAGAAACGCGGATTCGGCGGCGATGCGAATGTCGCAAGCCATCGCGATGGCGAGACCGGCGCCGGCGGCGGGGCCGGGCAATGCCGCGATGGTCGGCTTGCGCACCGCGACCAGCGCGCCGGTGAGCAGCCGCTGCCGCTCTTGCAAATCCGCCACCCGATCGTCGGCCGACATCGCGGCCTTCGCCGGATTGGTCTGGGCGCCCATGCCCTTGACGTCGCCGCCGGAGCAGAACGCGGTGCCCGCGCCGGTGATCAGCAGTGCGCCGACGGACGAATCCTCGCCGCAGACGCGGATCATGGTGCGCAGCGCCGGGGTGAGATGATCGGACAGCGCGTTGCGCGCCTCGGGCCGGTTCAGCGTGATGATCGCGACGCGGCCCCGCACCTCGCAGAGCAGTTCGTTGGTGCCGGTCTCGATGGATCGTGCTGTCGCTGTCATGGCTCACCGTTCGGGTTGCGAGGCGTCGTTTCACGATGCGGAAAATAGCGCCGCTTCCTATTCGGCCTGCGCGTGGCCGCCTGCATCGGCGGGGCTTTATTCGCCAGTCTAACAGGCGCATGATCGCAGGCAAAACAGTACGTCGCCGGAGGCCGCCATGAATATCCAGACCCCGATCGCATCCGATCTCATCGCGCCCGATACCACCGGCACCAATTTCTATCGCACCGATCCCTCGCTTGCGGACCTGTTGCGGATTCACCTCTCCGAAAAACTGTTCAAGCACATCACGCCGCATCTCGACCGGCTCGGCGCGCTTGTCGGCGGCCGGCTCGACGAATGCGGCCGTATCGCCGATCGCCACGGCCCCGTCCTGCATCCGCGTGACAGGTTCGGCCGCGACGTGCAGTCCATCGAGTATCATCCGGCCTATCGTGAACTGGAAAATGCGGCGTTCGGCGAGTTCGGCATTCACGCGATGTCGCATCGCAAGGGCATTCTGGGCTGGCCCGAAACTTATCCCGTCACCGCCAAGCACGCCTTCACGTTCCTCTTCAACCAGTGCGAATTCGGCATGGGCTGCCCGATCAACGTCACCGACGGCGCGGCGAAACTGTTGTCGCGTTTCGGCGACGAGGCGCTGAAGGCGAAGTATCTCGACGGCCTGACGCAAACCGACATGAGCAAGCTGACGCAGGGCGGCCAGTTCATGACGGAGAAGGAAGGCGGCTCCGACGTCGGCAGCCTCACCTCGCGCGCGGTGCAGGAGGGCGATCACTGGCGGCTCTACGGCGACAAGTGGTTCTGCTCCAACGCCGACGCCAGGGTAGTGATGCTGCTGGCGCGCCCCGAAGGCGCGGGGCCGGGCACACGCGGCGTCGGCTTGTTCCTGATGCCGCGTTTCCTCGACGACGGTTCGCAGAATCATTATCGGATCGTGCGGTTGAAGGACAAGCTCGGCACCCGTTCGATGGCGTCCGGCGAGATCAAGCTGGAAGGCGCGATCGCCTATTCGGTCGGGCGGCTCGATCGCGGGTTCGTGCAGATGGCCGAGATGGTGAATTCGTCGCGGTTGTCGAACGGCGTAAAGTCCACCGCCCTGATGCGTCGCGCCTGGCATGACGCGATGGCGGTGGCGCGCGGCCGCATCGTGTTCGGGCAGCGGATTTCCGATCTGCCGCTGGCGCGCCGGCAGTTGATGAAGATCATGCTGGCGGTCGAGCAGGGGCTGTCGATGAGCTTCATCACGGCGGACGCGCTCGACCGCGCCGAGGGCGGCAGCCAGGATGCCGCGGCGCTGCTGCGCATTTTGACGCCGACGTTGAAATTTCGCGCCACCCGCGATGCGCGCAAGGTGTGCGGCGACGCCATGGAGATGCGTGGCGGCGTCGGCTACATCGAGGAATTCGTCACGCCGCGGCTGCTGCGCGATGCCCATCTCGGCTCGATCTGGGAGGGCACCGGCAACATCGTCGCGCTCGACGCGTTGACCCGCGCGGTCGGCCGTCACGGCGCGGAATCCGCGCTCGGCGCCGACCTGCACGCGCGGCTCGACGACAGCGCGGGCGTGCCGCAGGCGTGGCGCGACAAGCTGCACGGTCTCACCGACAAGGCGATCGATTTCGCTCGCGAGGTGGCACGGCATTCCGAGAACGAGGCCGACGCCCGGCGCGCCACCTCGACGCTGTATCAGGTGGCGAGCGCGGTGGCGATGACATGGGAAGGCGCGCGCATTCACGCGGCGCGGGGCGATGCGCGGCGGGTGCTGCTGGCGCGCGCGGTGATCGACCACCGGCTGACGCCGAACGATCCGTTCAAGCTGATGACGACAGGTGCTGAACGCAAGATTGTCGAGCATCTGCTCGGCGATGATGCGCTCGGCATGGCTGAGGCAGGTGAATTGCTCACTGCAGCCTGAACCGCCGCCGCGCGACAACGAAAGAACAACAATCGGGAGTGATCGATGAAGGCCGCCGTTCTCTATGAAGTGAACAAGCCGTTGCAGATCGAGGACATCAGCATCCAGAAGCCGGGGCCGCGCGAGGTTCTGATCCGCACCACTGTTGCCGGGCTCTGTCATTCCGATCTGCATTTCATGGAGGGGCTGTATCCGCATCCGCTGCCGGCGGTGCTGGGCCATGAATCGGCCGGCGTGGTCGAGCAGGTCGGCTCCGATGTGACCTACGTGAAGCCAGGCGATCACGTCGTCACCTGCCTTTCGGTGTTTTGCGGCACCTGCGACTATTGCTCGACGGGGCGGCCGGTGCTGTGCACCGACACAACGGTGAAGATGCTCCCGGGGCAGTCCAACCGGCTGTCCTGGGCGCGTTCCGAGAAGCTCAACCAGTTCCTCAACCTGTCGTCGTTCGCCGAGCAGATGCTGGTCCACGAAAACGCGATCGTCAAAATCCGCAAGGACATGCCGCTCGAACTCGCGGCGCTGATCGGTTGCGGCGTCATCACCGGCTATGGCGCGGTGGTGAACACGGCGAAGGTGACGGCGGGCGAGACCGTCGCGGTGATCGGCTGCGGCGGCGTCGGCATGGCCGGCATCAACGGTGCGGCGATCGCCGGCGCGGGCCGCATTATCGCCATCGACACCAACCCGGCGAAACTGCAACTCGCGACCAAGCTCGGCGCCACTGACATTGTCGATCCGGCGAACGGCGACGTGGTGCAGCAGGTCAAGGAATTGACCGGCGGCGGCGTCAATCACGCCTTCGAGATGCTCGGCCGCAAGGACACCGCTGAACAGGCCTTCGCCATGCTGGCGCAGGGCGGCACCGCAACCATCGTTGGCATGGTGCCGTATGGCCAGAAGATCGAACTGCACGGCTTCGATTTCCTGCGCGAGCGCCGCATTCAGGGCTCGTCGATGGGTTCGAACCATTTCCGTGTCGACATGCCGCGCCTTGTCGAATTCTACATGCGCGGCAAGCTGCACCTCGACGACTGGATTTCCGCCAAGCTGAAACTGTCCGAGATCAACGAAGGCTTCGCCAGCATGAAGGCCGGCAAGACCGTGCGCAGCGTCATCATGTTCGATTCCTGATCCCGTTTCTTCCGCTGCCGACCGGGGCGGATCGCCGATCGCGATCACAACTTCGTCAAACGCCGCGAAATGCCGGCGAATTCGCTTTGCTCGCGATATTCGCCGGGCGCGTCAGGTGGACGGCCGTCCCGGATCGATCTACACCGCGCGAGGGTCGAATGCCCAGCGCGGGAACGAAGATGAATCCACGCCACCGGAAAAACCTGAACGTGCTGTTACCCACCTTCGCGGTGCTCGGCCTGATGTTCGGTCTGGTGGCCTACGCGCCGCAGCTCTATCGCATTTTCTGCGGCGCCACCGGCTATGGCGGGACGACGCAGCGGGTGCTGACGGATTCCGCGACGATCTCCGACAAGACAGTGACGGTGGCGTTCGACAGCAACGTCGCGCCCGGTCTGCCGTGGCGCTTCGAGCCGGAGCAGCGCGAGGTGACAGTGCACCTCGGCGAGCAGAAGCTGGTCTACTTCACTGCCGAAAATCTGTCGAACGAGTCCATCGTCGCCCATGCGACGTTCAACGTTACGCCGGAGACGAGCGGGCTCTACTTCAACAAGATCCAGTGCTTCTGCTTCAACGAGGAACGGCTCGACCCGCATCAGAAAGTCGAGATGCCGGTTGTGTTCTACGTCGATCCCGAGTTCGCGAAGGACCCGGACAACCAGCATGTCGACACGATCACGCTGAGTTATACGTTGCTGCGCTCGGTCGATCCATCACAGAGCAAGAACCTCGCGCGCTTTCGCAAGGACGCTACGCCGGATCCCGCTCACGGCAAGGAGATTTTCGCCGAACGCTGCAATGCCTGTCATACGATGGACACCAACAGGACCGGCCCGATGCTGCGCGACGTGGTCGGACGCGCAGCCGGATCGGTCGCGGGCTATCACTATTCGCCGGCGCTTGAGGGCGCGCACCTGACATGGTCCGAGGACAATCTCGATCGATGGCTTCGGAGCCCGAAGGATTTCGTGCCCGGCGCGCGAATGCCGGTGCGCGTGCTTGACGCGCCGTCGCGCCGCGACGTTATCGCGTATCTGAAGCAGGTCGGCGAGGCTCCCGCCGACACAGCGCAGCATTCGGCGGCGCGAGGCGAATACTGAGCTGCTCGGCATGGGTGCGTCAGGGAAATGACGAATGAATGCTCGGGTGATGGCTACCGCGACACATGCGCGGACACCGCGAGCCATTGGCCATTCTGCCGCGCCCAGCAATCGGTGTAGCGGCCCGAGGCTGCGGTTCCGTCGGCGGTCGTGTAGCGGGTCTGCGCATGGATGATGGCGAAGTCGCCCATCACGCGGATCATCACGTCATGCGCTTCGAGATCGCGGATCGTCACCGGCCGCGCGGTTTGCGCGAGAAAGCCGGCGCGGTCGATCAACGTCTTGTCGGGATTGGAGCAATAGAATTCCGGCGCGAGAATCTGGCCGAAGCGTTTGACGTCGCCGTTCTGCACCGAACTGATGTAATCGCGATTGAGCTGCGTCAATTGCTCGATGTCGGTGTTCATGTTCGTCGCTCCCGGATGCGCCGTGCGCCGCGCGGTAAGATTCCCTAATGCGATAAACAAAAAGCCGTTCGCTCGGCTGGTCCTTCGTCATGCCCGGGACAAGCCCGGGCATGACGAAGGTGTTTTCCACCTCAATCCTTGAACATCGGCGGTGGCGTGAAGCCGCCGAACTCACGCTCGATCAGTGAGGCGAGGCGGATCGGTGTGTGATCCTCCAGCCATGGCCCGACGATCTGCGCGCCGAGCGGCAGACCATCTTTGTCGAGGCCAAGCGGGATCGCTGTCGCCGGCAGGCCGGGCAGCGTGGCGATGCCGGGCCAAACCAACTGGTCGGTGTAAGGATAGGTTTTGCCGTCGATCATGATGCGGCGCTGTTCCTGATCCGGCAGATGATCGTGCGGAAACGCCGGCGTCGGCATGATCGGGCAGATCACCGCATCGAACTTCTTGAACAGGTCGCGCCACTGCGCGCGCAACCGGGTGCGGCCGCCGTCGGCCATCACCCAGTCGCGATGGCTGAGCGTGACGCCGCGCAGCCGTTCGGCGGCAAGGCTCATGTCGCTCGGGGCGAGTTTCGCCGCGGCGGTCGGGGCGCCGGCATTGACGTCCGGCGGGAAGCTGCCGGCGAGGAACGACATCAGCAGCCGCATGTAGAGTCGCGACGCGGCGGCGAGATCCGG
>CAUJJN010000189.1 GCA_963204905.1 Pseudomonadota bacterium | reverse complement strand
CGCTTTCTGCTCGAAGTCGGCAGCACGCAATGGCTGATCGGCGTGCAGGACGGCAGGATCATTTCGGTCGAACGCGGACCGTTCGTGATGCCGTCGTGGTCGTTCGCGCTGCGGGCATCGGAAGTCGAGTGGCAAACGTTCTGGAGTGCCAATCCGCCGCCGGGCCATCACGACCTGATGGCGCTCATCAAGCGCCGCGCGCTCAAGGCCGAGGGTGATCTGAAAGTCTTCATGGCTTACCTGCGTTACTTCAAGGACGTGCTGGCCAAGCTGCGCGCGCGAGAGGTGGCATCATGAGCGCCGCGTTCGAGCCGATCATCGGCCGCTATCTGAATCTGACGCTGCTCGGCAAGCCGCACCGCCTCTATGTCGAGGAGGCCGGTCAGGGCGTGCCGCTGCTATGCTTGCACACCGCGGGCTCCGACGGCCGCCAGTATCGCGGATTGATGAACGATCCCGATATCACCGCGAAGCACCGCGTCGTGGCTTTTGACATGCCGTGGCACGGCAAGTCGTCGCCGCCGGCCGGTTGGCACGATGAGGAATACAAGCTCACGTCGCACGACTACACGACGATGATCCTCGAGGTGATGGACGCGCTGGAACTGGATCGCCCCATCGTCATGGGCTGTTCGATCGGCGGCCGCATCGTATTGCATCTGGCGCTGGAGCATCCGGAGCGGTTTTGCGGCATCGTCGGCCTGCAGGCCGGCGCGCATGTCGATCCGTATTACGATCTGAATTTCCTGCATCGCCCCGATGTGCATGGCGGCGAGGTCTGCGCCGCGATCGTCTCCGGCCTGGTCGGGCCGCATACGCCGGAGAAGGAGCGCTGGGAAACGCTATGGCATTACATGCAGGGCGGCCCCGGCGTATTCAAGGGCGACCTCCATTTCTACAAGCTTGACGGCGACATTCGCGATCGGGTCGCGCGCATCGATACGACGCGCTGCCCCTTGTTCCTGTTGTCGGGAGAGTACGACTACTCGTGTACGCCGGAGGAAACACTGGCCGTCGCCAGTTCCGTCGCGGGCGCCGAAGCCACCATTATGAAAGGGCTCGGTCATTTCCCGATGAGCGAGGACCCGCGAACATTCATCAACTACCTGAAACCGGTGCTGCAAAAGATCGATGCGTTGGCGCAGCAGCGGCAGGCGACGTGACGTTTTCAACGCCACCGAACGTGGCAGGGAGGGAGAGAGGACGATGCTGAAATCATTATCGATTGCTGCAATGACGATAGCCTGTCTGGGCACGGTCGCTCAGGCTCAGGAGAAGCCGCCGATCAAGATCGCCGTGGTCAACGATCAGGGTGGCGTTTACATGGAGGCTGGCGGACCCGGCTCCGGCGTCGCGGCGCGTCTCGCGGCGGAAGCCTTCGGCGGCGAAGTGCTGGGCCGCAAGATCGAAGTCATCGTGCTCGATCATCAGAACAAGGCGGACATCGCGGCGTCGTTGACCCGCAAGCTGATCGATGTCGACAAGGTCGACATGTTCGCGGACGGCGCATCGTCTGCGGCCGGCCTCGCCATGAACGAGGTGACCAAGGCGGCGAAGAAGATCTTCGTCGTGTCAGGCCCGGCGGCGACCAACTTCACCAACGTGGCCTGTTCGCCGACCACGTTCCACTTCAACTACGACACCTACGCGCTGGCCAACGGCACCGGCAAGGCGATCGTGAAGCAGGGCGGCGACACCTGGTTCTTCCTCACCGCCGACTATGCCTTCGGCCACAGCCTGCAACGCGACGTTTCGCGCTTCGTCGAGGAGGCCGGCGGCAAGGTGCTGGGCTCGGTCAAGCATCCGCTCAACAGCTCGGACTTCTCGTCCTATCTGTTGCAGGCGCAGGCTTCGAAGGCGAAGATCATCGGTCTCGCCAATGCCGGCACCGACACCGTCAACTCGCTGAAGCAGGGCGCGGAGTTCGGCATCGTGCAGGGCGGCCAGAACTTCGCCGGCCTCCTGGTGTTCATCAGCGACGTTCACGCGCTCGGCCTCAAGGTGGCGCAGGGCCTGATCCTCACCACGTCCTACTACTGGGATGTCAACGATGAGACCCGCACGTTCTCCGAGAAGTTCGGCAAGCAGATGGGCGGCCGGATGCCCACCATGGTCAACATGGGCGTCTATAGCGGCGTCACTCACTTCCTTCGCGCGGTGAAGGAAGCCGGCACCACCGACAACGAAATCGTCGCCAAGAAGATGCATGAGATGCGCGTCAACGACGTCTACAACAAGGACGTCGAAATCCGCCCGGACGGTCGCGTGCTGCACGACATGTATCTAGTGAAGGTGAAATCGCCGGCGGAGTCCAAGAAGCCCTACGACTACTATCAGGTGCTGACGAAGATTCCGGGCAACGAAGCGTTCCGTCCGCTGTCGGAAAGCGAATGCCCGCTGGTGAAGAAGAACTGACGTAAGACATCGACTCCGGCCCTCTCCGGGCCGGAGTCTCTCCATCAAGAGTGAAGAAGGCGAACGGAATGGCGAAACGGGTTGAAACGCTGGGGTTCATTGGACTTGGCGTCATGGGCGCACCAATGTGCAGCAATCTTGCGCGCAAGTCGGGGCTGCCGGTGGTCGCGACCGACAGCCGCGAAGCGCCGCGCGCTCAGGTTGCCGAGGCTGGCGCCAGCTCTGTCGCCTCCATCGCCGAGGTGGCGAAAGCCGCCGATATCATTTTCCTGTCGTTGCCGAGCATCGCCGAAGTCACCGAGGTTTGTCTTGGCGAAGGCGGCATCGCGTCGGCCAAGGGTCGCGTCCACACTGTCGTTGATATGAGCACCAGTTCGGTGAAGGGCACGCGCGAACTTGCGGCGAAACTCGCGGAGCAGGGCGTCACGCTGGTCGACGCGCCAGTGGCGCGGATGCGGCAGGCGGCGATCGATGGCACGCTCAGCATCATGGTCGGTGGCAGCGACGACAACTTCCGCATGGTCCAGCCGTTTCTCGGCACGATGGGCACCGAGGTCACTCACTGCGGCGACACCGGCACCGGTCAGGTGGTGAAGGTGCTGAACAACATGGTGGTGTTCATGACCGTCAATGCGTTGGCGGAGGCCCTGACCATCGGTCGTAGCGCTGGCGTCGATGGCGCGCTGTTGTTCGATGTGATGTCGAAGGGCTCCGCGGACAGTTTCGCGCTGCGCACGCCGGGGCAGAAAGCGCTGGTGCCGGGCAAATTCCCTGAGAACACTTTCCCCACCAACTATGCCATCAAGGATATCAGCCTCGCCCTTGAACTGGCGCAGCAGGGTGAGATCGACGCTGCTTCCGCGACGTTGACCGCGAATCTCCTGAAGAAAACGGCGGAGGCCGGCTATGGCCAGAATTACTATCCGGCGATGATCAATCTGATCGCGGGCACGAAGTAGGCGATGGCGAGCGCGGCGCACCAGCGAACAATCGCGCAAGGCGCGGGCCCGACCGCCGCGCTGCTTGATTTCGCGGGCCGGCTGAAGTGGCGCGATCTCGACGCCGAGGTGTGCCACGAGGCGAAACGGCATCTGCTCGACACGCTCGGCGTCATGATCGCCGGCGGCGCCGGCGATGTCGCGTCGAAAGCGGATGCGATGCTGGTCACGATCCGGCCCGCGGGTGGCGCGGTGCCGGTGCCGGGTCGTGCGCGTCGGGTCGATCGGCTCGACGCCGCATGGCTCGGCGGCACTGGCGCGCATGGCATCGAGCTCGATGACGGCTATCGCGAAGGATCGGTGCATCCCGGCGTCGCGGTGGTGCCGGCGCTGCTTTCGGCGGCTCACGGCGAAAAGATTTCCGGTGAGCGATTGCTGGAAGCAATGGTCGCCGGTTATGAAGCGATCACCGCGATCGCGCGCGCGAGCCATCCGATGGCGCGACAGCGCGGCTTTCATCCGACCGGTATCGTTGGTTCGCTCGGCGCGGCGCTGGCGGTGGCGCGGTTGCTGGATTTGCCGCGCGCGCAAACGGCCAATGCGCTCGGGCTCGCGGCGAGCGCGTCAGCGGGCCTGTTCGCTTTTCTCGCCGGGGGCGGCGACGTCAAGCGGCTGCACGCCGGGCACGCGGCACGGGAGGGGCTGACGGCAGCGCTGCTGGCGCGCGGTAATGTCGAGGGGCCGCCCGATGTGCTTGAGGGACCGGATGGATTTTTCCAGGCATTTCCCGGCAACGCGGAACGCGTGATCGCGAATTTCAATCTGCCGCCCGCAGTGCCTTTCGGAATGGTCGATTGTTACTTCAAGCCCTATGCTTGCTGCCGTCACTTGCAGCCGGCGGTCGAGGCCCTGATGACGCTGTGCCGCGATCATGACCTTGCCGAGCAGGACATCCAGCGTATCGATGTCGAGACTTACGCGATTGCTGCGTCCCACGCCGAGACGGGATGGGGTGATTTCGCCAGCGCGCAACTGAGTTTCCGTTTCATCATGGCGCTCGGGCTGCGCTACGGCCGCATCGATCTGAAGCATTTTGAAGATGATATCCGTGCCGATGGCGGTCTCGCGCAGCTCTGCAAGCTGGTGCACGTTCGCACCGCTACCGATCTCGATGCATTGTATCCATCGAAGCGCCCCGCGCGGGTGAGATTGACGACGGCAAAGGGCGAATTCACGCGCGAGGCGTTCGAGGCGATCGGTTCGCGCGACCTGCCGCTCGATGACGACGGCCTTGCGCGCAAGTTCATCGATCTGGTCGCGCCAGTGCGCGGCCCGGACACCGCCGAGCGGCTGCTCGCCGCGCTCGGCCGGATCGAAAGCGCCGACGATGTGTCGGTGCTGCTCGACCTCGCGGCTCTGCCGAAAGCCTGATCCCACGAAGCCGGGCCGGCTTTCGGACAAGATCATGCTCACCTGAATGTGTGGCGCCACGCCGCCTGTTACATCTCACGGAGTGATTTCATGTCGTTCGATTATCCGAAGCTGCAACTCCTGATCGCCGGGCGCTGGGTCGGCGCGGAAGGCCGCAAGACCGAGCCGGTGCGCAATCCGTCAACCGAGGCGGTGCTGGCGGAACTGCCGCACGCCACGCCCGCCGATATCGACGAAGCACTGGCTGCCGCCGCGAAGGGCTTTCAGGTCTGGCGGCGCAAGCCGGCGCAGGAGCGCGCGAAAATTCTCAAGCGCACCGCTGACCTGATGCGCGAGCGGCGCGAATATCTTGCGCACCTCATCACGCTCGAACTCGGCAAGCCGATCGCGGAAGCGCGGCTCGAGGTTGAGCAGGCTGCCGGCATGTTCGAGTGGAACGCCGAGGAAGGCAAGCGCGCCTATGGCCGCGTTATTCCGGCGCGCGCGGAAAACATCCAGCAGATGATGGTGAAGGAGCCGGTCGGTCCCATCGCAGCCTTCTCGCCCTGGAATGCACCGACGATCACGCCGTCGCGCAAGATCAGTAGCGCACTGGCGGCGGGCTGTTCGGTCATCATCAAGCCCTCCGAAGAAACGCCGGCCACCGCGCTTGCCATCGGTGGGATGTTGCTGGAAGCAGGACTGCCGGAAGGCGTGCTCAGCATTGTGTTCGGCGATCCGGTGGCGATCTCGCGACAATTGATCGAGTCGCCGATCATTCGCGGCATCACCTTCACCGGTTCCACCAACGTCGGCAAGCTGCTCGCCGGCATGGCGGTGCAGGGCATGAAGCGGATGACGCTTGAACTGGGCGGCCACGCGCCGGTGGTGGTGTTCGACGACGTCAATGTCGAGGCAGTGGCGAAGGGGGCAGCCAGCGCCAAGTACCGCAACGGTGGTCAGGTCTGTACATCGCCGACGCGCTTCTACGTCCATGAATCGATCCACGATCGTTTCGTCGAGACCTTTGCCGCGCACGCCAATTCCATCGCTGTCGGTGACGGTTTCGATGCCGCGACCGTGATGGGACCGTTGGCCAATGCGCGCCGTGTCGAGGCGATGGAGGCGTTCGTCGCCGACGCGCGTACGCGCAATATCCGCATTGCCGCCGGAGGAGAACGGGTCGGCAATCGCGGCTTCTTCTATCGTCCGACACTGTTGGAGAATGTCGACAACGACAGCATGGCGGCCAACGTCGAGCCGTTCGGGCCGCTTGCGATGACAACGCCGTTCTCGACGTTCGACGATGTCGTTGCGTTGGCGAACCGCCTGCCGTTCGGCCTCGCCGCTTACGCGATGACCAACGATCTCTCTCGCGCGCGGGCGATCTCCGCCGCGATTGAAAGCGGCAATGTCGTGGTCAACCACTGGCAGGTGTCGCTGCCGGAAACGCCATTCGGCGGTTACAAGGACAGCGGCGTCGGCTCTGAAGGTGGCATCGAAGGACTGGCCGCGTTCCAGAACACCAAGTTCGTCAGCCACGCTGTGGCGTGAGGCGGGATTAAAGCGGGATGACGCGCTGGCGTCGTCCTCGGTGACCGAAAAGCTGTTTTTGGGATGGACGTCCAACACGAACATGGTCGTCCCCGCGCAGGCGGTGACTCATAAGCCTCGACTGCCTGGTCGG
>CAUJJN010000188.1 GCA_963204905.1 Pseudomonadota bacterium | reverse complement strand
GCCGCGATCAGTTCCAGCGTGCCGGGTTTCAGCGGCAGACCGTCGCGCAACATGTCGTCGCGATGGATTTCATAGGCCGCGCGGACGTCGGCGATGCGGAAGCCCGTGCCGTAATGATCGCGCAGCATGATTTCGCATTCGGCCGCCGGAATGCCGATCATGGCATGAGCGATCGCGGTGCCGTCACCATAACCGAGATCAGCCAGCGCATTGCACAGGCTGGTGCGATAGACGCGCTCGGTGTCGAGCAATGTGCCGTCCATATCGAGCAGCACCGCGTTGATTGTGTGGTGCTGGAGCGAAGCGAGCACCGAGACCGCGCGCAGGCAGTCGCGACACAGGCAATCCTCGAAGCCGGTGCCTGATGTGGGCAATGGGAGCCGGGCGGCCTCCTCGCCGCACCAGCAATCCTTGGACAACGTGCAGCCGAACTCCGCGCCGCAACGCGAGCAGGCAAGGCGCCTTGGCGAGGAAACTGATTCAGCTAACGAATTTGTCATCGTACGGATCGGCGCTTCCTTGATATTTTCATCGCCTGTTCATCTCGGCGAACTGACATTGAGCGGGTCAGTCTCTCATGGCATCTCAGAGTTAGTCCGATGGCTCGCGATCCGCAAGCGGCGCTTGTTGCTCTCAATCGGTTTGGCTTCGGCGCGCGCGGCGGAGCCTCCGGCGATTTCATCAACGCGGCATCCGATCCGAGGGGCTTCGTTCTCGCGGAACTTCAGCGCCCGGCGGCCGCCTTGATCGAGTCGCCCGCCTTGCAATCGACCTCTGCGCTTGCGTTGGAGTTGTTTGCGTTCCAGGCCGAGCAGAAGGCAAAGCGCGAAGCGGACGCCAAGATTGCGGAGAGCAAGACCGCGATGACGGCGCAAGAGCCGGGCATGACGATCGACAAGGCCTCGTCGGCACTGCCGCGTCCGCCAAAACCCGCGCCTAACGTAATCGAGCGAACATTTCGTGCCGAGGCCTTGGCGCGCATCCAGCGCGCGAGCCTTGCGGAATGCGGATTTCTCGAGCGGCTGGTGACGTTCTGGTCAAACCATTTCTGTATCTCGGCGAGCAAGGGGCAGCCGGCGCGCATCTGGGCCGGTGCGTTCGAGCGCGAAGCGATCCGCCCGCATGTGCTGGGTCGTTTCGCGGATATGTTGAAGGCGGTCGAGCAACATCCCGCGATGCTGTTCTTCCTCGACAACCAGCAGTCGATCGGTCCGAACTCGCGCGCCGGCCAGCGCGGCAAGCGCGGCCTCAATGAGAATCTCGCGCGCGAAATCATGGAGCTGCACACCCTCGGGGTCGGCGGCGGCTATACGCAAGCCGACGTCACGTCGCTCGCGAAAATTCTCACCGGCTGGAGCTATGCTGGCAAGCAGGGGCGGTTGGGCGCGCCGGGCAGTTTCATTTTCAATGTCAACGCGCACGAGCCGGGCACGATCGTTCTGCTTGGCAAGAGCTACGCTGAGTCCGGAGTAGCGCAAGGGGAGGCCGCGCTCGCCGATATCGGGCGGCGACCTGCGACCGCGAAGTTCGTCGCGACCAAACTGGTCCGGCATTTCATTGCCGATGATCCACCGCCGGCGCTGGTGACCCGCCTTGCCGATGTTTTCACCAGAACCGACGGCGATCTGCGCGCGGTGTCGCGCGCGTTGGCGGAAGCGGATGACGCGTGGCGCACCCCGATGACCAAGATGCGCTCGCCTTACGAATTTCTGATCGCGACCGGTCGCCTGATGGCGCAAGTTCCGGAAGATCCCGGCCGTTACCTCTCCGGGCTCAACGTACTCGGCCAGCCGTTGTGGGCTCCGGCCGGGCCGAACGGCTTTGCTGACACCAACGCAGCCTGGGCTGGGCCGGAAGGAATGAAATTGCGGCTCGATATCGCCGCGCAGACGGCGTCGCGGATCGGAGACAACCGCGATCCGCGAGAGATGCTCGATCTGATCGCTGCCGATGCGGTGTCGCCGGAAACGCGGCAGACCATTGCCCGCGCCGAGACGCGTCAGCAGGCGTTCGCGCTTTTGTTGATGTCGCCGGAATTCCAGAGGAGATGACGATGGAATGTTGCGAAAGCCGCACGCCGCTGGCAGTCACGCGTCGCGGGCTGCTGCTTGGTGGCGCATCCTTCGCCGCCTGGGCCTATTTGCCCAAGTTCGCCCGCGCCGCGGATGGCCGCGATCCGCGCCTGATCGTGGTGATCTTGCGCGGCGCGCTGGATGGCCTTGCCACGGTCGCGCCGGCGGGCGATCCCGATTATGCCGATCTTCACGGCGCGATTGCGTTGACCCGCGATGGACCGCACGCCGCTATCGATCTGGATTCGTTTTTCGTACTACATCCGTCGATGCCGCAATTCGCGCGGATGTATCGCGAGAAACATGCTGCGGTGGTCCATGCGGTGGCGACGCCCTATCGCGAGCGTTCGCATTTCGACGGGCAGGATGTGCTGGAAAGCGGGTTTGCGGGACCCGGCCGCGTGCAGTCCGGTTGGCTCAATCGGGCGTTGGCGGCGTTGCCGCGTGGGGAGCGGGTGAGCAGCGCGCTGGCGGTGGGCGCGACCGCGCCACTGGTGTTGCGCGGCGCGGCGCCGACGGTCGGCTGGGCGCCGGTGAATCTGCCGCAGGCCGCTGACGACACGGCCATGCGATTGTTCGATCTCTACAAGCATCGCGATCCGGCATTGGCACAGGCGTTGTCGCAAGGCCTGCAACTCGACAAGATCGCCGCGCGTGGTGGCGACATGCAAGCCAAGCTAAAAGGCGGCATCGGTGCGATGCAAGTCACCGCCCGCGGCGTCGCCAAATTGATGGCGGAAGACGACGGCCCGCGCATCGCCGCGCTGGCCTTCGATGGCTGGGATACTCATGCCAACGAGGGCGGCCCGGTCGGCCGTCTGGCGCAATTGCTCGCCGGGCTCGACGGCGCGTTCGCGGAGTTCGAGTCCGGCCTTGGCGCGCACTGGCGCGACACCGCCGTCGTGGTGGCGACCGAGTTCGGCCGCACCGCGCGCATCAACGGCACGCAAGGCACTGACCACGGCACAGGCACCGTGGCGCTGCTGGCGGGCGGCGTCGTCAACGGCGGTCGCGTGATCGCCGACTGGCCGGGTCTGAAGACCGCGAACCTCTATCAGAACCGCGATCTCGCGCCGACCACCGATCTGCGCGCGGTTCTCAAGGGGCTCCTCCGCGACCACCTTGGTATCAGCGAGCGCGTGCTGGCGGGAAGCGTGTTTCCCGACAGCGCGGCGGTGAAGCCGATGCAGGGCCTGCTAGTGTAGAGCAGGATGAATTGAGGTTGTATCAATATCGTCGTGATGGCCGGGCTTAGCCGTTCGAAGAACGGCGTCGCTTCGCTCGCCTGTGTCCCGGCCATCCACGTTTTTGAACCTGCGACATTTTTAAGGATGCGGATGCCCGGCATGGAAGCCAGGCAATACGGATCAGAATCAATGCATCGCGATCAAAGCGGTTTGTTACGCCAGCGTGATCTGGTCGATTTCCGCCAGTTCATCCGCAGTGAGCGCCCAGTCGATCGCCTTGACGTTGGCTTCGATCTGCTCGACGCGCGTTGCGCCGGCGATTACGCTGGAGACTTGCGGCCGCGCTGCCAGCCACGAGAACGCCAGTTCGAGCATCGAGTGGCCGCGCGCCTTGGCGAAGGCCGCGAGTTTTTCGACCATATCCTCGTTGCGGGGCGTGACGTAGCGGTCGCGTAGCGCCGGCCATTTCGCGAAGCGGGTGTCGTCAGGCGCCGTCGCGCCGCGCTGATACTTGCCGGTCAACAGGCCGCTCGCCAGCGGGAAGAACGGCAGCAGGCCGAGATTGTAGTGCTGCGCGGCGGGCAGCAGATCCTTCTCGATGTCGCGCACCAGCAAGCTGTATTCGTCCTGGCACGACACGAAACGGACAGTGTTCGCCGCGCGCCCGACCAATTCAGCCTCTGCGATGCGCCATGCCGGAAAGTTGGAGTTGCCGACATAGCGGACCTTGCCCTGCCGGACCAGATCGTCAAGCGTACGCAGGGTTTCCTCGATCGGCGTCAGCGGATCGTAATCGTGCTGCTGGTAGAGATCGATGTAATCGGTCTTCAGTCGCCGCAGGCTGTCCTCCACCGCTGCCATGATGTAGCGCCGCGACGCGCCCTGCCTGGTGCCGTCGTCGCTCATCGGCTTGGCATATTTCGTTGCCAGCACGATGTCCTTGCGGCGTGGGCCGAGCACCTCACCGAGGACGGTTTCCGAACCGCCGCGTCCGGCATAGATGTCGGCGGTGTCGAACAGCGTCACGCCGAGGTCGATCGCCTTGTGGATCACCTTGCGCGAGGCTTCGAGATCGATGCGCTGGCCGAAGTTGTTGCAGCCGAGCCCGACAGCCGAGACGCGCAGGCCGGAGCCGCCGAGATTGCGAATTTGCATGGGAGTACGATCCTGTTGGCGAGGACAATCGAATGGTGTTCGATTGTGCCGTTCCGGACACGCAACGGCAAGACGAGCTCCGACATAGATGCCCGGCTCGGTCAGATGGCTTCCGGTGCAAGCTCGCCTTGCGTCGAATTTTCAGCGGGCCGCGTGGGCGCGCGCAAAGCGGTGGCGGTCATGCGGCGCACCGCGGCTTCCGCGGCGCGCGTCACCTGCTTGCGGTCCGTCTCCGCATCAAGGGAGATGGTCTCGCCCCAGCTCAATGTGACGTCGGTGGCGCCGGAGGCCAATACCCGGATGAAATGTGGAATGAGGTCGGCGTCGCCATACCAGGCGACGCGCTCGCGCAGCGCCCGCCCGACCGGCAGGCCGTCGAACCGGGTATAGGCCAGCGACAGTGGCTGCACGGCAATCGAACTGTGGTGATGCGAGGCCCCGAGCGCCTGATGCACCGAACCCACCAATGCCGACTTGAACGGCAGAATGCGAATGCCGTTGCTCGATGTGCCTTCCGCGAACAGCACGACGGCCTCGCCACCGAGCAGGCGGCCGGCGATCTCTGACGTGGCCTCCGCGGTCTGTTGCCGTCGGTCACGGTCGACGAAAACGGTGCGCTGCAATTTCGCCAGCGTTCCGAACAGAGGCCAGCGTGCCACCTCGCTCTTGGCGACGAAGACAACCGGCGTTGTCGCGGTGATGACGCAGATATCCAGCCACGAGGCATGGTTGGCGAGGATCAGCACTGGCCGCGCCGAGGTCCTTTGTCCGATCTGGCGGACGCGCACGCCGGCGAGCGCGCAAAGGACGCGATGATAGAAGCGGGGAATCTTCCGTTGCCAGGCGAGGCCAAAGGCGATTGCGATCACTTGGAACGGCAGCAGAACCAGCGTCAGGATCGCAAGTGCCACGATGACCAGGATAAAGCGGATCATGATTGTCGTTAACCCGCTTTCGCAGGCCGGGCAATGGAGCAATGATTGTCTCGGGCGCGGCTGTTCGCCATGTCGTCTCGCAAAAAAAAGCGGCCCCGCTCAGGTGGATCGCTGACGGGACCGCGGGGCATTGATCCGTATTGGGGGGCTCCGGATCAAGCGCAGCGGAAGACTATCGGCGGATTGTTGCAGGCCGATGACAGAGATGCACAGCACGACTACTCGGCGGCGCGCAGATCGATCGGCGCGAAGACCTCGCCATGGCCGCGCAATGATCGGTAATGGTCCGCCATGGCCGGATCGTCGGTGTGGCGGATCACATCGGTGATCGGCGTATAGCTGAGCATCCGGCCGCCATCGGGGAGCGCCATGCATTGGAAACGCATCACCTGGCCGTCGCTCAACTTGATGTTGATGGGCGTGGAATCCCCGGCGCGCATTTTCTCGGTGCGCTCGGCGATGAAATGAGCGAGTTCGTCCTCGGGCAGTTCGTAGCAGCCGGCATCGCGGCCGTGATACATCAGCGCGATGAACGGCGGCTTGCTCTCGGCCTTGGCATCAGGCAGCGCGAAGTATTTTCGGAAGGCGCGATTGATGAACTGGGCGCGGGTGTCGGTGTCCAGCAGCACCACGCCGATATCGATTTCGTCGAGCGCAGCCGCAAGGCGTGTCGCGGTTGCGTGACGGTCGCGTTCCCAGGTGATTGCGTCGAGCATCTTCTGACGTAGCAGACCGGTGACAACGGCCGTTCCGGCGGCGGTGGATGCGAGCAGCCCGAGGTGCATCAGTTCGGGTATGTCGAACATAACGCCCGCGCCGTGGTGCCGCATGAAGACCGCGTTGGCGGCAACGGCGATCACGGCGCTCACCAGTCCGGAACCGATGCCAGCCAGCGCAGCCGCCACCGCCACGATGCAGATCTGCAGGGGGGCGGGATTGGGAAGCTGACCATAGGCCTGGTCGGCGGCGATCGCGGCGAGTGAAATCGCCGTGATCAGAACAGGTCCGGAAAGTGCGCGCCATTCAGTCCGCATGAACGGAACCCTTGTGTCCGCAAACTGTAAGCGCAACTACGTGTAAGTTGTTCACAGCTCCGTGGTGGCTTTTCGGGATAGGATCAACGCTTGGTAAACCATCGCGTCCTGCCGCTCCGGAAAATTCGATTTGAAACTGGCGGAACCCGCCACCGCGAGCGGCTCAATCCATCGCTCGACAGGGCGATGGCCGGCATTGCCTGGCGCCCTCTGTCGATGCGCCGACCGCAACGGGCCGTTCAAGCTCGGGGCCGCTGTTGCCGCGCGTCGCGGTGACGGCCAGCAACGTGGCCGCCAGTGCGGTCGCGGCCGCCAGCGAGCCGGTCACCCAGAGGATGGGGCTTTTCATGGAGCACGGCCTTTTGCGGCAATCAGGCGGCGAGTCCGACCAAGCGATATCGCCGGGTGTGTGACGCCTCGAGATGAATTCTTGGCGGCTTCGCCTTTGCGTTCAGGCCGGCAACGGCAGGTGCATATTCACCGTGAGCAGGGTGAAGGTCATCATCAGACACACCGAGAGCGCGATTGCCAGGGATGCGGCGACCGCATGAATCAATCCTGAAGACGCTACCGGCGTGGGCTTCTCGGCGAAGCCCGGACCGGGACCGCGCGACCGTGACATGGTCGTGTTCCTTCGCCTGACGGGCGAATCGCCCGCAAGCAAAATTTGCCGATGCCGGGCGGCAAATTTTGGGCGGGATCACGCAAAACCGGGCGAAATCACGGCGAGATCATGGATTTGCCCGCTATCCCGTTTCAGGCGCGGACTTTTCCTGCTGCATCCGGCCGCCAGTCCATCGAAACGAAGCCGGGATTGTCCTCAATACGCGCCAGCCAGTCGCGGATGGCCGGGAAGGTCGCGAGGTCGAAATCGCAGCGGTCGGCGACGTGGGTATAGGCGTAGAGCGCGATGTCGGCGACGGTGAATTGCCCGGCAGCGAAGTAATCATGCGCCTTGAGGTGGTTTTCCATGACCCGCAGCGCCGCGTAGCCGCGCTCCATCCAGTCTTCCAGCGCATGGGTCTGGAGGTCGCGACCGCCCCGGACCAGCGCGAGCCAGAAATAAGCGGCGCCAATATTGGGCTCCAGCGCGTGCTGTTCGAAGAACATCCATTGTAACGCTTCGGCGCGACCCAGCCGCGTTTCCGGCCGGATCGGGGTGTCGTTGGCCAGATACCAGAGGATGGCATTGGATTCGGCGATGTAGCGGCCGTCCTCGGCTTCCAGGAGGGGGACCTGGCCGCTCGGATTCTTGGCGAGGAAATCCGGGGTGCGGCTTTCGCCGCGCAGGATGTCGATCTCGACGGCGCGATAGGGAATGTTGAGCACGGCCAGCGCCAGCCGAACCTTGTAGCTGTTGCCGGAGCGTTGCATCGAATAGAGCTTGTACATCGCGAGGCGTTCACCTGTTACCGGGGCGCCCGGCTTCTCGGCCCGCGCCGGGAGACAATGAGGTCGTGCGCCGCTGCTCGCAAGGTGATCCGGCTGGAAAAGTGGCAAATGATCCTGAACTTGATTTCTGCGTGAAATTCTTGCTGCGAGACCTGCGGTTACGGGAATGTGCATGTAGGCCATACCGGAAGCTTCTTGCGGTGCAGCGAGAGCCGATTTAAGGTATCGCGATCCTATCCTTACATCGATGTCCTGCCGTCGCTGGATCACGACGGCTGCAAGGAGATAACAATGTCGTTTCTGTCCGCCGCGCTTGACCGTGTGAAGCCGTCCGCGACCATCGCGGTCACGGATAAAGCACGGCAGCTCAAAGCCGCGGGCCGCAACGTCATTGGCCTTGGTGCCGGCGAGCCGGACTTCGATACGCCGGCCAACATCAAGCTGGCGGCGGTCCACGCCATCGAGGCGGGCAGGACCAAGTACACCGCCGTGGATGGCATTCCCGAGTTGAAGGAGGCGATCATCGCCAAGTTTCAGCGCGAGAACGGCCTCACCTACACGCCGAACCAGATCACGGTCGGCACCGGCGGCAAGCAGGTCCTTTACAACGCGCTGATGGCCACCATCAATCCGGGGGACGAGGTGATCATCCCGGCGCCGTACTGGGTTAGCTACCCGGAAATGGTGGCGCTGGCGGGCGGCGAGACGGTGCCGGTGGTGTGTACGGCGGAGTTCGGCTTCAAGCTGCAACCCGATGCGCTGGCGCGCGCCATTACGCCGAAGACCAAGTGGATCATCCTGAACTCGCCGTCGAACCCGACCGGCTCGGCCTATACCCGCGCCGAACTCAAGGCGTTGACCGACGTACTGCTGAAGCATCCCCACGTTTGGGTGATGACCGACGACATGTACGAGCACCTGGTCTACGACGACTTCGAATTCACCACGCCGGCGCAGGTCGAGCCGAAGCTGTTCGACCGCACCCTGACCGTGAACGGTGTGTCCAAGGCCTATTGCATGACCGGCTGGCGTATTGGTTACGCCGGTGGACCGGCGCAACTGATCAAGGCGATGGCGACCATCCAGTCGCAATCGACCTCGAACCCGTCGTCGGTGTCGCAGTGGGCGGCGGTGGAAGCGTTGAACGGCCCGCAGGACTTCATCGCGGCCAATAACAAGGTATTCAAGGAGCGCCGCGATCTCGTGGTGGCGATGCTCAATCAGGCGACGGGGATTGACTGTCCGCGTCCCGAGGGCGCGTTCTACGTCTATCCGTCCTGTGCCGGCACCATCGGCAAGACCGCGCCGTCGGGCAAGAAAATCGAGAACGATCAGGACTTCGTCACCGAGCTTCTGGACGCCGAGGGCGTGGCCGTGGTCCAGGGGTCGGCCTTTGGTCTCGGGCCAGCGTTCCGGATTTCCTATGCCACCAAGACCTCGGATCTCGAAGACGCCTGCAAGCGCATTCAACGGTTCTGCGGCAATCTTCGTTGAAGGCCCGGCGCGATCACATTCACGCGAGATCGGAATAAGATCAATAATAAAGCTCGAAAAGTGGCGGCTGCCATACTTTGAGCGATTTTTGGGAACCTTTCGTGGCTCGCCACGGTTTTGACGTGCGTGGCCGTTGTCGCCTGCCTTCCCAATACAATAAAAGCGGAGATTGAATTCAATGCGAACTATCAAACTTGCCGGTATCGGCGCAGCTATGCTTGTGGCTTCGATTGCCTCGGCAAATGCCCAGCAGGGTCGGCTTCAGGTCGGCGTTCTTGCGTGCGAAGGCGGGCAGAACGTCGGCTACGTGGTCGGGTCGCGCACCGACCTGACCTGCACGTTCGAGAGCCAGGGCCGTCAGCCGGAGGCTTACATCGCCACCGTCCAGCGCTTCGGCGTTGATCTCGGGTTCACCCAGCAGACCGGCCTTGCCTGGGCCGTTTATGCGCCGACCAACCGGATCGGTCGCGGCGATCTCGCCGGTCACTTTGGCGGCGTCGGCGCCAATGCGTCGGTAGGCGTCGGTGTCGGCGGCAATCTGCTGGTCGGCGGTTCGAACAATGCGTTCTCGTTGCAGCCGCTCAGCCTGCAAGGCCAGACCGGCCTGAACGCGACGGCCGGCGTCATCGACGTCGAGCTGCGTCCGGCCGCGGTGCAGCCTCAGCGCAAGATGCGCAAGCACCGCAAGCATCGTCGTCATCACCGCTAAGCGTGATTGACGTGACAATGAAGGCCCGCGCAAGCGGGCCTTTTTTGTAAAGGCGATAGATGCGGCGGGTGCGATCTGGTGATGCACTAGCCGCCATGGCATAGTCGTCGCGACAACAAACGCGAATACGTTTCGGTTTTCTGAAATCCCTCAACCCTCATCCGAGATGTGCCCGAAACAGTGTGGAGCACATCGGCAAAATGCGGAGATACGTCATGCGCCGTCGTTCGATCCTCCTCGGTATCGCTGTTGCCACGCTGATGTCCGGCGTAGCGCTCGCGCAACAATCGCAGCGTGTTCAGGTCGGCGTGCTGGAGTGTCGCGGCGGCGCCAGCGTCGGTTTCATCGTCGGCTCTGTGACCAACCTCGGATGCCTGTTGCACGCGGAAGGCAAGCCGGATCAGCCTTATGTCGCGACCATTCGCAAGGTCGGTATCGATCTCGGTATCACCGAGCAGTCAACGCTGACCTGGGCGGTGTTCGCACCGGTGGAACGCGCCGGCGTCGGTGACCTGTCTGGCAACTATGCCGGCGCGCAAGGCAGCGCCAATATCGGGATCGGTCTTGGTGCCAATGTGTTGATCGGGGGCTCCGCCAATTCCGTCGCCTTGCAGCCGCTGAGTGTCCAGGGTTCGACGGGGATCAGCGTGGCTGTGGGGCTGGCCGGCCTGGAGTTGCGCCCGGGGCGCTGACGCGCCGCAATCAAGTTCCCGCTTGCCAACAGCGGGGACCCCTGAGACCATTCCCGCTGCCGACCCAATCACGGGCCGAGCTCCAGATCAGGAGGCGGCAATGGGACACGACGTCAGAAGTCCCTCTGGTCATCCAGGACCGGGTCCACGATGCATCGCGCTCGTGGGCCCCTTCCAAAGCGGAAAAACCACTCTCCTCGAAGCCATCCTCGCCCGCACTGGTGCGATCCAGCGCGCTGGTAGTGTCGAGGCGGGTACTTCAGTCGGTGATGCAGGCGCGGAAGCGCGGCTACACAAGATGGGCGTCGGCCTTAACGCTACGACCGTCACCTTCATGGGCGACGCCTATACGTTTCTCGATTGTCCGGGCTCGATCGAATTCGCGCATGACATGCGCGCGGTCCTGCCGGTCGTCGATGCGGCCGTGGTGGTCTGCGAAGCCGACGAGCGCAAGCTGCCGCAATTGCAGGTGAGTCTGCGAGAACTCGAAGACTTGCGGATTCCTCGCTTCCTTTTTCTCAACAAGATCGACAAGGCGACCAAGCGTATCCGCGAAGCGCTTGCGGCGTTGCAGCCGGCGTCGCGGGTTCCGCTGGTGCTGCGACAGATTCCGATCTGGAGCGGTGACCTCATTGCCGGCTTCGTTGATCTCGCGCTGGAGCGCGCCTTCGTTTATCGCGAGCGGGCCGCCTCCGAAGTCGTCGCGCTTGATGGGAGCAACCGTGATCGCGAGAAGGAAGCGCGGTTCACCATGCTGGAATACCTCGCCGATCACGACGATGCATTGATGGAGCAACTGCTCGACGACATTCCGCCGCCGCGCGATGCGATCTTCGACGATCTCGCCCGCGAATTGCGCGAAGGCCAGATCTGTCCGGTGCTGCTCGGCTCTGCAGCGCGGCAGAACGGCGTCGGTCGCCTGCTCAAGGCGCTGCGTCATGAAGCACCCGGCATCGGTGAGACGGCGACGCGGCTGGCTGCGAGCGGAGAAGGCGCGGCGATTGCTTACGTTGTCAAGACAACGAATTTGCAGCACGGCGGCAAGCTGTCGCTGGCGCGGGTGCTGCGCGGTCGTCTCGACGACGGCGCCACGGTACAATCCTCGAGTGGCGGTGCGGGACGCATCTCTGGCATCCTCGCGGCGAACGGTGCGGGCGACAAGCGCGCCTCGGCCGATGCCGGCGACGTGGTCGCGTTCGGCAAGCTCGACGCGGCGAAGACCGGCGATACCTTGACGACGGCGAAAACCCCGCCGGCGCCGCTCGCGCAGATGAGTGTGGCGCCGCCGGTGCTGGCGATCGCGCTGGCGGCAAACGACCGCAAGGACGACGTCAAACTCGGGCAGGCGTTGCAGCGCCTTATCGAGGAAGATGCCTCGCTCACGGTGCAGCACAATCCCGCCAACCACGAGATGGTGCTGTGGGGGCAGGGTGAGATGCATCTGCGCGTCGCGCTCGAGCGACTGCGGGAGCGGTATGGCGTCAGCGCGAAGTCGCATCCGCCCGGGATCGGCTATCAGGAGACTATCCGCAAATCAGCGACCCAGCGCGGCCGCCATAAAAAGCAATCCGGGGGTCATGGTCAGTACGGCGACGTCGTGCTCGACATCAAGCCGCTGCCGCGCGGCGACGGCTTCCGTTTCGAGGAAACCGTGGTCGGCGGCGCGGTGCCGAAGAACCACATCGGCGCGGTGGAGGAAGGCGCGAAGGATGCGCTTGCGCGCGGGCCGCTCGGCTTCCCGGTGATCGACCTTCAAGTGACGCTGACTGACGGCTCCTATCACAGCGTCGATTCATCCGATCAGGCGTTTCGCACCGCCGCGCGGATCGGCGTTGCCGAGGCACTCCCGCAATGCGCGCCGGTGCTGCTGGAGCCGATCCATCTGGTCGAGGTCGTCTGTCCCAGCGATGCGACGGCGAAGGTCAACGCCATCATCTCCGGCCGGCGCGGCCAAATCCTTGGCTTCGACACCCGCGAGGGCTGGAACGGCTGGGATTGCGTGCGTGCATCGATGCCGGAAGCCGAGATCGGCGATCTCATTGTCGAATTGCGCTCGGCGACGGCAGGCGCGGGCAGCTTCACGCGCGCCTTCGATCATATGGCCGAAGTCACCGGCCGGGCGGCGGACCAGATCGTCGCGGCGCACCGCGCGGCGGCGTGAGGCGGCACGATGATCGAGACTCTTGGGCCAAGAGTCGTGATCATCGGCAACAGCGGATCAGGCAAAAGCACGCTCGCGCGCCAACTGGCCATGCGCGCGAGTTTTCGCACGACCGATCTCGATCACATCCACTGGCTGGACAAGGTCGGCTCGCAGCGTGACGAGGCGCAGGCCAGGGATATGGTTCACGTCGCCGCGCGTAGTCCGCGCTGGATCATCGAAGGCGTTTACGGCTGGCTGGCGGAAATCGCCTTGCCACGCGCCACCGCGTTGATCTGGCTCGACATGCCATGGGATGTTTGTTGTGCGGGACTGGCGGCGCGTGGTCCTTGGCGCGAGGCGACGCCTGACGCGTATGCGGTCTTCCTGCGATGGGCGGAGGATTACTGGGCGCGCACGACACCCAGTTCGTTTGCCGGCCATCTTGCATTGTACGAGAGCTTTGTCGGTTTCAAATTGCGCCTGCATAACCGCCTGGAAACCGCAGGCGTCATCAACTGAAGCGCTCGAAGGCCTCATGTCGCGATGATGTATTTTACATCATTGTCATTGTATGATACATCAATTATAACTTATCAACATGGAATTCTGGCGTTGATCACCTCATTCCAGATGCGGGCGGCGCGGGCGCTGCTTGGCATAGATCAGAAGACACTGGCGGAACTCGCAGGGGTTTCGCTGCCGACGATCCAGCGCATGGAGGCCAGCGATGGCAACGTGCGCGGCGTCGTCGAGTCCCTGACCAGGGTGGTCGATGCGTTGAATCGCGCGGGCGTGGACCTCATCGGTGAACATGCGCGGAGCGACGACGGCGGGCGCGGAGTGCGCCTGAAGCAACCTGGACCGCCGCCGCGCGCCTGATCATCGACCGGCCGACGGCTTGCGTACGCTCTGCGTCGAGCGAGGTCGGGAGCATCGAATGGTCGGAACCGATAACAAGGCGTCGCGAACCGGCGCCAGCTTTGCCGCGTTGTTTACGCCCAAGCTGATTACCGTCCTGCGCGAAGGTTACGGTCTGGGAGATTTTCGCGCGGACGTGATGGCTGGTCTGACGGTTGCGATCGTCGCGCTGCCGTTGTCGATGGCGATCGCCATCGCTTCCGGCGTGACGCCGGATCGCGGACTTTACACCGCCATCGTCGGCGGCTTTTTCGTCTCGCTGCTGGGCGGTAGCCGCTTCCAGGTGGGCGGCCCGGCAGGCGCGTTCATCGTGCTGGTGGCGCTGACGGTGGAGCGTCACGGCGTCGACGGCGTCATCCTCGCCACGATGATGGCGGGAGTATTCCTCATCACCGCCGGCCTGTTGCGCATCGGCACTTACGTCAAATTCATTCCGTATCCCGTGACGGTCGGTTTCACCGCCGGCATCGCCGTGATCATCCTGGCCAGCCAGTTGCACGATCTGTTCGGCCTCAAGCTGCCGGGTCACGAGCCGAGTGAATTTCTGCCCAAGCTGGCGGCGCTGTGGCAAGCCGCCGGGACCATCAATGCCTGGGCATTCGCGGTGGCGGTGCTCGCGATCGTGGTGATGGTCGGCGTGCGCAGACTGCGCCCGAGTTGGCCCAGCATTCTGATCGGGGTGGTGGTGGCGACCATCGTGGTCACGGTTCTGTCGCTTCCGGTCGAAACCGTCGGTTCGCGGTTCGGCGGCATTCCACAGACATTGCCCTCGCCGCAACTGCCCGCCTTTTCGTTTGCGAAGATGCAGGCGGTGCTGCCGGATGCGATCGCTTTCGCGCTGCTCGCGGCGATTGAGTCCCTGTTGTCGGCGGTGGTCGCCGATGGCATGACCGGGCGTCGTCATCGTTCCAATTGCGAACTGGTGGCGCAGGGTGTCGCGAATATCGCGTCGCCTTTGTTCGGTGGCATCTGCGTGACCGGCCTGATCGCGCGCACCGCCACCAATATCCGCGCCGGCGCGCGCGGGCCTGTCGCCGGCATGATGCATTCGGTGTTCCTGCTGCTGTTCATGCTGATCGCGGCCCCGCTGGCGAGCTACATTCCGTTGTCGGCGCTGGCGGCGGTGCTGGTGATCGTCGCATGGGGCATGGCGGAAAAGCAGGAGTTCTGGACTTTGCTGCGCTCGTCCTGGGGCGACGCCACGGTGTTGCTCTCGACGTTCCTGCTCACGGTGTTTCGCGATCTCACGGAAGGCATTCTGGTCGGCTTCGCGCTCGGCGCGGTGCTGTTCATCCATCGCATGGCCGAGGCGACCGGCATTGAGACCGGCGTTCCGCTTGCTCAGGACGACCGGCCGGACGATGCCGATGGCGTCCGGGTCCCATATGACTCCGCGCTTGCGACCGACCCCGATGTGGTGGTGTATCGCATCACCGGCGCATTCTTCTTCGGCGCCGCATCGACGGTTGGCGCGGTGCTCGACAACATCGCCGATCGCCACAAGGCTTTCGTCGTCGATTTCAGCGCCGTCCCGCTGCTGGATTCCACCGCCGCCAATGCCATTCACCGTCTCTCCGTGAAAGCGCAACGGCAAGGCCTGCGGCTTTACATCAGTGGAGCATCGCGCGGCGTGCGTCGCGTGTTGCTGACACACGGCGTGCGGCCACCGCTGGCTAAATATCGCGAGACGATCGAGCGGTCCTTGGAGGACATTCGGCAGCAGCGGGAGCGCGGCGTGGTAGTGCCGATGAAGCGGGCAGCCACCTGACGCGGCTGCGTGCATTGACAAGCGTGCTCCGTCGCGTGAATGAACGGCGACGCTGTCCCGACGGAGACCCGCAATGCCCGCGCCCGAGAAAGCCCCTGCCGCCTGTCTGATCGGCTGGCCGGCCGCGCATTCGCGCTCGCCGATCATTCATCATCACTGGCTGCACCGGTTCGGCATTGAAGGCGCCTACAACATCGAGGCGGTGCCGCCGGAAGGTTTCGCCGAATTCGTGCAGAATCTGTCGCGTCACGGCTATGTCGGCGCCAACGTCACCATTCCCCACAAGGAGCGCGCGTTGCTTTTGACCGAGCCTGACGCGCGCGCGCGCGCCGTCGGAGCGGCGAATACGTTATGGTACGAGGGCGAGACGCTGCATTCCACCAACACCGATATCGAGGGTTTCATCAATAACCTCGATGCTTGCGCGCCGGGCTGGGATTCCATTGATGAAGCCGTGGTGCTCGGCGCCGGCGGTTCGTCGCGCGCGGTGGTATTCGGATTGCTGGAGCGCGGCCTCAAACGCGTGCATCTCGTCAATCGTACGGCCGGCCGTGCGCGGGCGCTGGCCGATCAGTTCGGCGAACGCGTCGCGCCGCATGGTTGGGATGCCCTTGGCGACGTGCTGCCGTTCGCGGGGTTGCTTGTTAACACCACGTCACTCGGCATGAAGGGCCAGCCGGCGCTGGAGGTGGACACCGGTCTGTTGCCGATGCAGGCGACAGTGGCCGATCTGGTTTACGTCCCGCTGGACACGCCGCTGCTGGTTGCGGCGCGTGAACGTGGACTGCGCACCGCCGACGGACTCGGCATGTTGTTGCATCAGGCGGTACGTGGATTCGAACTATGGTTCGGGCGCAGGCCGGAGGTCACATCCGAACTGCGCCGGTTGGTCGAAGCGGATCTGCTCGCTGCGCGTTAGCGCATGGTCCCGAACAGCGGACCATTTTACGGACCAGATCGTGATCCGTTGAAAGTGGCGCCCCTAGTTGCAGACTTCCACGCGGCGGATGCGCCAGCCGTAAGACGTCCAGACCCGTTGCCGGGTCAGATAGCAGCCGCCGTCATCATAGCCGTAGGGATAAGCGGCGTAGCCGTACCCACCATAGGGATAGCCGTAGCCATAGCTATAAGGGTAAGCGCCAGCCAGGCCGAGGCCTACACCAACGCCGAGCGCGCCCGCGCCCCATCCCCAACCGCCGCCACGATGCCATCCGCCGCCGTGCCACCCACCACCGCGGAACCCGCCGCCATGGAATCCGCCTCCGTGGAAACCTCCACCATGAAATCCACCACCGCCGTGGAAACCACCTCCGTGGAAACCGCCACCGCCATGGAAGCCGCGTTGGGCGGAGGCCGCCGTGGGCGCGGCGATCGCCAGTACCGCCGCCGTGCCCAGTGCAAGAAGCGAATTACGCATCATGATCGTCTCCTGTTCTGATTTCCGGTCAGAAGACGCGCACTGTGGCATTTTGTTTCAACGTGAGCCGCACACAAGTGCGTGCGCCGCCGTTCCGCTGACGGTTAGCTGCTCAGCCTGCCAGGATGTGCTCGTCGATTTCAGCGACGGTATTGACGCCGCACAGGCCCATGGTCACGAGCATCTCGTTGCGGATGATGTCGATGGCCTTGGCGACGCCGGCTTCACCGTAGGCGCCGAGCCCGTGGGCATAAGCGCGCCCGATCATGCAGGACTTGGCGCCAAGCGCCAGCGCACGCATCACGTCCTGACCCGAGCGAATGCCGCCGTCGAACATGATTTCAATCTGGTTGCCGACCGCGGCGACGATTTCCGGCAGCACCTCGATGGAGGACTGTGCGCCGTCAAGCTGGCGGCCGCCATGGTTGGAAACCACCAGCGCCTGCGCGCCAGTCTTTACCGCTTCGCGCGCGTCCTCGATGTCGAGAATGCCCTTGATGACCAACTTTCCCGGCCAGATCGAGCGAATCCAGTCGAGGTCCTTCCAGTTTAGCGTGGTGTCGAATTGTGAAGCGGTCCATTGGCCGAGCTGGGTGACGTTCTCCATGCCCTTGATGTGGCCGGCGAGGTTGCCGAAGGTCCGTCGCTTGCCGCGCAAGACGCCGGCGACCCATTGCGGCTTGGTGGCGAAATCGACCAGCTTCGACAGGCTCCATTCCGGAGGCACCGTCATGCCGTTCTTGATGTCCTGGTGGCGCTGGCCGATCACTTGCAGATCGACGGTGAGCACAAGCGCGCTGCATTTCGCCGCGATGGCGCGCTCGATCAGCGCCTTGATGAAGCCCCGGTCCTTCATCACGTAAAGCTGGAACCAGAAAGGTTTGTCGACGTTGGCTGCCACGTCCTCGATCGAGCAGATCGACATGGTGGACAGCGTGTAGGGAATGCCGGCGGCCTGTGCCGCGCGACAGGCGTGGATTTCACCATCGCCGTGCTGCATGCCCGTCAGGCCTACCGGCGCAAGGATCAGCGGCATCGCCGCCGGCTCGCCGAGGATGGTGGTCGAGGTGTCGCGCCGGGAGACGTCGACCATGATGCGTTGGCGGAATTTGATGGCTTCGAGATCGGCGCGATTGGCGCGCAACGTGTCCTCGGTATAGGAACCGCGGTCGCAGTAGTCGAAGAAGGCTTTCGGCACCCGACGCTTGTGAATTTGCCGTAGATCCTCGATACAGGTGACGTGCTTGATCGACATGACCGGCCCCTTGCTTTCTTCAGACTTCGGGTTGCTCTAGCATGTCCCCGCGTCAGACAAAATTGTCTTTGCGATAGCGAATGCGACGAACGGAGAGCGACGATGAGCGCCACCGGATCTGCAAAAGGTTCGACCAGGGCCGCGGGCGGAGCGCCCGCGAAGACCGACAAACAGCGTCTCGACGAGGTGCTTGAGGAAGGGCTCAAGGAAACCTTTCCCGGGTCCGACCCGGTCAGCGTCGTGCAACCCTCGCCCTCGAAGCCTGCCAAGCGCACCAAGCGTCACAAATAGCGCGTCCGCGCGGCGCGGCGGGAACGATGACGCCGCGACCACGTTGATTTCGGCAGTAATGGAGGCCGATATGACAGAGACGCAGGTGCGCGAGCGCTCCGACTCCCGACACGACCCGAAGAACGATTCCGGCAAGGATCCGAATGAGACCAGCCGGAAAGACAAACTCGACGATGCCTTGAACAAGGGTCTTGAGGAATCATTCCCCGGTTCCGACCCGGTCAGCGTGACCCAGCCGGCTCCCTCCAAGCCCGACAAGCATATCAAGCGAAAGGGATAGCGGCCGGACGCTGATTGGAATATATATAGATATCAGACGGTTATATGCCGGGCGCGGGTTTCGCGTCCGGTAATGATTCATCATATTTTTTGAAGTTACCGGCGCGGTAAACCCAATATAAACCGGCACGGCTATGCTTGCTCAGCTCGCGTGTCGGTCGAACGCTTGAGCAATGGTCAGCATGGCGGAGCGCCGCTGGCGTCAAATGATTTTTCTGGGGGATTTTTATGAGTCGGAAATATTTCGGGACCGATGGCATCCGCGGTCGCGCCAACGGGGTGATCACCCCGCAGCTGGCGATGAAAGTGGGCCAGGCGGCCGGTCTCGCTTTCCAACGCGGCGACTATCGCCATCGGGTGGTGATCGGCAAGGACACCCGGTTGTCCGGCTACATGATCGAGAACGCGCTGGTTGCCGGCTTTACCTCGGTCGGCATGGATGTCCTGCTGGTCGGCCCGCTGCCAACACCGGCGGTCGCGATGCTGACCAAGTCGATGCGCGCCGATCTTGGCGTGATGATCTCCGCCTCGCATAACCTTTTCGAGGACAACGGCATCAAGCTGTTCGGGCCCGCGGGCTTCAAGCTGTCGGATCAGGTTGAGAAGAAGATCGAAAAACTGCTCGACGAGGATCTCGGCAATAAATTGGCGGCGAGCCGTGCTCTCGGGCGCGCAAAGCGCATCGATGGCGTCCACGATCGCTACATCGAATTCGCCAAACGGACTTTGCCGCGCGACATCAGCCTTGACGGTCTTCGCGTTGTTGTCGATTGCGCGAATGGTGCCGCTTACAAGGTCGTGCCGGAAGCCTTGTGGGAGTTGGGCGCCGACGTGATCTCCATCGGCGTCGAGCCGGATGGCTTCAATATCAATAAGGAATGCGGCTCGACTTCGCCGGAGACGCTCAGCCACAAGGTGCGCGAGAGGCGCGCCGATATCGGTATCGCGCTCGATGGCGATGCCGACCGCGTGATTGTGGTCGACGAACGAGGTCATGTGGTTGATGGTGATCAATTGCTGGCGGTGATCGCCGAGAGCTGGAAGGAGGACGGTCGTCTGGCGCAACCGGGTCTCGTCTCCACCGTGATGTCGAATCTCGGCTTCGAACGCTACCTCAAGGGGATCGGCCTCGACCTCGTCCGTACCGCGGTCGGCGATCGCTACGTGCTCGAGCAGATGCTGGCAGGCGGATACAACCTCGGCGGCGAACCTTCCGGTCACATCATCCTGTCGGATTATGCCACCACCGGCGATGGCTTCGTTGCGGCGCTTCAGGTGCTGGCGGTGATCCAGAAACATCAGCGCCCGGTATCCGAGGTTTGCCATCGCTTCGATCCGCTACCGCAAATTCTGAAGAACGTCCGCTATCGCGCCGGCAAGCCGCTGGAGACCGCCGGTGTCAAG
>CAUJJN010000187.1 GCA_963204905.1 Pseudomonadota bacterium | reverse complement strand
CCTGCGCGCTTGAGGAGCGGCAGCGCATCGTTGACCGCGCGCGCGGCCGGCGCGCCGCCATCCCAGCAGCACAGCACCCGATCGAGCTTGAGCCCTTCTGCCTGAATATAAGGCACGATGATCGACGGCCGTCCCGTGTTGAACAGCGCGCCCTCGATGATCAGGCTGTTATCCGGTCCGTCGTCGTCAGTCTGGCGCAGGATGCTGAGATCATAGTGCCGTGCGAACGATGCAAATGTGTCGGCGCTGCCGAAGCCGGTATCGAGCACCAGATGATCCGAGGTGGAAAGCCCGTTACGCCCGGTGACGGCATGGAAGCGCGACAGCGCGGCGCGCCCCGCCTTTTCACCTTCCGCCAGCATTTCCGCCATCACGCTTCCGGGGACACCCGCCATGCCGTAGTCGGACAGACCGGCCAGATTACCGTAGGCAACCCCGGCCAGATGAGCGTTGAACGTTTCCGCGATTGAAACGGCAAAATTCAAAGCCTGATCGTGCGACTTATCATGCTCGAGCTTGACGATAAGATCTTTCATTGCTGACACTCCTCGATGACGGTGACCCAGCTTAGCGTGGCATCGCGACCGCAGTTTGCGACACCGCAATGAGCGGCGGGATTCGGGTCGGCGGGGGCGTTTGAAGTTCGTCCCGCGATGGGGATGAACTGATCCCGCTTCACAATTCCGCGCCAATCTAACGATCTAATGACATCATCGTATCATGGTGCGGCGATGGGTAGCCAAAAACCTGCTGGCATCTCGGCCGTCCCCGCAGCAAAATGACCCATGCATCACAATACCCCATTGATTTCCACGGTCGTGGTCGGCCTCGTGCTGGCATTTATTCTTGGCGCGCTGGTCCAGCGCGTGCGGGTCTCCCCACTGGTCGGCTATCTGCTCGCCGGCGTGCTGATGGGCCCCTTTACGCCGGGTTTTGTCGCCGATCAGAACATCGCCAATGAACTCGCCGAAATCGGCATCATCCTGCTGATGTTCGGCGTCGGCCTGCATTTTTCGTTGAAGGATCTGTTGTCGGTCCGGGCGATCGCGTTGCCTGGCGCGGTGGTGCAGATCTCCGCCGCCACCGTGATGGGGTGGGGACTCGGCTGGGCACTCGGCTGGAGCAGCGGCAAGGGCATCATGTTCGGGCTCGCGCTCTCGACTGCCTCCACGGTGGTGTTGCTGCGCGCGATGCAGGAGCGGCGGTTGATCGACACCGAACGCGGCCGCATCGCGGTCGGCTGGCTGATCGTCGAAGACATCGCCATGGTGATGACGCTGGTGCTGCTTCCGGCGCTGGCGGGCCTGATGAATGAAAACACCACGGGCAGCATCGATCTGTCGGCGCTGGCGTGGCCGATTGCCATCACGCTGGGCAAGGTCGCGGCTTTCGTGGTGTTCATGCTGGTGGTCGGGCGTCGGGTCATTCCGTGGATCCTGCATTATGTCGCGCACACCGGTTCGCGCGAACTGTTCCGGCTGGCGGTGTTCGCGATCTCGCTCGGCGTCGCCTTTGGCGCGGCGATCCTGTTCGACGTCTCGTTCGCGCTCGGCGCGTTCTTCGCCGGCATGATCCTGAGCGAATCCGAACTGAGCCAGCGCGCCGCCAACGAGACGCTGCCGCTGCGCGACGCGTTCGCGGTGCTGTTCTTCGTCTCGGTGGGCATGTTGTTCGATCCCGCCATCATCCTGAAGGAGCCGCTGCCGCTGCTGGCGACGCTGTTCATCATCCTGTTCGGCAAATCGCTGGCGGCCTTCGCCATTGTCCGATTGTTCGGGCATCCGACTTCGACGGCACTGACGATTTCAGCAAGTCTCGCGCAGATCGGCGAATTCTCCTTCATTCTGGTGACGCTCGGCGTCAGCCTGTCGTTGATGACCGATCGCGGTCGCGATCTGGTGCTGGCCGGCGCGATCATTTCCATCATGCTGAACCCGCTGTGGTTCGCGCTGCTGGATCGTTTCCTGGTAAAACGGGACGCGGCGAAGGCTGCCGCGGAAGCGATCGGCGCGGAGCCGGCCGTCGTCGACGAAGGCTCGATCACCCGCGAACCGTTACCGGTGTCGCAGCTCACCGATCATGTGGTGCTGGTCGGTCATGGCCGGGTCGGCAGCGTCGTCAGCGCGGCGCTGCGGCAGGCGGGCACGCCGGTGCTGGTGATCGAGGACAATCCCGGCATCATCGAGCGATTGCGGGAGCAGGGCGCCGAGATCATCAGCGGCAACGCCGCGGCGCCAGATATATTGCAGGCCGCCAATGTCGGCGCAGCGCGCGGCCTCCTGGTGGCAATCCCGGATGCGTTCGAGGGCGGTCAGATCGTCGCCAAGGCGCGCGCCATCAGTGCCACCCTGCCGATCATCGCGCGCGCGCATTCCGAGGAGGAGATCGCTCACCTCAAGTATCACGGGGCGACGTCGGTGATCATGGGCGAACAGGAAATCGCCAAGGCGATGCTGTTGCAGGTGGCCAATGGCGTGGTGTCGGCGCTGCAGCCAAGGCCCGAAGGCGGTAGCACGCCGTCGGCGGCGTGAACGTCAGGTCGTCGCTGGCGTATCACCGCCAAGCAATTGCCGCGTCGCCACTGAAATCGCCACCGGGCGATGCGTGGTCTGGTCGGTGTTGACCCATACGATTTCGCCTGTCGCCAGCAGTTCGCTGTCTCCCTTGCGGAAGATCGCGAGTTCAAACGTCAGGCTCGAATTGCCGATCTTCCCGACGCGCACGCCGACATCGAGGTCCCAGTCGAACCGGATCGGCGCCTTGTATTCGACCACCGCCTTGACGACGTGAAAATCGACACCGGATTTTTGCGCGTCGGCATACTGATCATAACCCAACGCGCGGAAGAATTCGGTGATCGCCGTGTCGTAATAGGTGAGATAGTGGGCGTTGAACAGCACGCCCTGGCCGTCGATCTCTGAATAGCGCACCCGGAACGGATGGAAGAAACGAAACTGCTCGCGTGTCGTCATGGCCGTATCATCTCTCGCTCTGGTTTCCGTTCATGCAAAAGGGCGGCGTGGATTGTCCATGCCACCCTTTGTCGTTCGTGAAGGCGATCGCTACGCCGGAGTCATCGCAGCCGTGAGATTCGCCGCCACCTTGTCGAGGAATCCAGTGGTCGAGAGCCAGCGCTGGTCTGCGCCGACGAGGAGCGCGAGATCCTTTGTCATGAAGCCGGACTCCACCGTCTCCACGCAAACCCGCTCCAGCGTCTTGGCGAACTTCGCAAGTTCGGCGTTGTTGTCGAGCTTGGCGCGATGCGACAGACCCTGCGTCCAGGCGAAGATCGATGCGATGGAGTTGGTCGAGGTCTCCTTGCCCTTCTGATGCTCGCGATAGTGACGCGTCACGGTGCCGTGGGCGGCTTCGGCTTCCACCGTCTTGCCGTCCGGCGTCAGCAGCACCGAGGTCATCAGGCCGAGCGAGCCGTAGCCCTGCGCCACGGTGTCGGACTGCACGTCGCCGTCGTAGTTCTTGCACGCCCAGACATAGCCGCCGGACCACTTCAGCGCCGAGGCCACCATATCATCGATCAGGCGGTGCTCGTAGGTGAGGCCCTTGGCCTCGAAATCCTTCTTGAACTCGGCGTCGTAGAGCTCCTGGAAAATGTCCTTGAAGCGGCCGTCATAGACCTTGAGGATGGTGTTCTTGGTCGAGAGATAGACCGGATAGCCGCGCGACAGGCCATAGTTGAACGAAGCGCGGGCGAAGTCGCGGATGGATGAGTCGAGATTATACATGCCCATGGCGACTCCGGCGCCGGGGGACTGGAAGACTTCGCGCTCGATGACGCTGCCGTCCTCGCCGACGAACTTCATCGTCAGCGTGCCCTTGCCGGGGAATTTGAAATCGGTGGCGCGATACTGGTCGCCGAAGGCGTGACGGCCGATGATGATCGGCTTGGTCCAGCCGGGGACGAGGCGCGGCACGTTCTTGCAGATGATCGGCTCGCGGAAGATCACGCCGCCGAGGATGTTGCGGATGGTGCCGTTCGGCGACTTCCACATCTGCTTGAGGTTGAATTCCTTCACCCGCGCTTCGTCCGGGGTGATGGTGGCGCACTTGACGCCGACGCCGTGCTTCTTGATGGCGTTCGCGGCATCGATGGTGACCTGATCGTTGGTCTTGTCGCGGTATTCGATGCCGAGGTCGTAGTATTCAAGGTTCAGGTCGAGGAACGGGTGGATCAGCTTGTCTTTGATGTATTGCCAGATGATCCGGGTCATCTCGTCGCCATCGAGTTCGACGACGGGGTTGGTCACCTTGATTTTCGCCATGGGGAGTGGGGCCTTTTCGAAGTTCGCGTGACGTTGCGCGGGCGGTTTTTGATTATGGCCGGGCTATAGCACCGCACAGCCGGGGACGAAAGCCGACGCGCCCACGGAATGAGCCCCGTTTCGATCAAATCCGCCATGCGCGGGCCGGATATGGGCCTTTTGCCGCCCGGTGCGACGCCATGCCCGCCGGGACCCCCGCCGAGGGTTGCGCGGCGGCGTCAAAAATGCTCGACAAGCCGAATCCTGCCGCGTCCGAAACCGGCCTCCGGGGACCCGCCCGTAGCCTGGAATCCCGCGGTTGCGGTCGCCGGGCGACCGTTTCAGCCACCGACCCCTCACCAGAAAGCGATCCCGCCATGTCCGGCTCAGGCACCGACAAGACCAAGACCGGCCATGCCCTCGAAGGGCCGGTGGTGGTGCTGGTGGAGCCGCAACTCGGCGAGAACATCGGCATGTGCGCGCGCGCCATGGGCAATTTCGGGCTGACCCGGCTGCGGCTGGTGAAGCCGCGCGACGGCTGGCCGAACGTCGCCGCGCAGCGCTCAGCCGCCGGCGCCGACCACATCCTCGACAAGGTCGAGCTGTTCGAGACGGTGGAGGCGGCCATCGCCGACGTGTCGCTGTTGTTCGCGACCACCGCGCGCGCCCATGACCAGGCCAAGCCGGTGATGGCGCCGGAGGCGGCGGCCCGGGAGATGTCCGCCCACATCGCCACCGGCGCCACCGCCGCGATCCTGTTCGGCCGCGAACGCTACGGCCTGCAGAACGACGAGGTGGCGCTGGCCGACCGCATCATCACCTATCCGGTCAATCCCGGCTTCGCCTCGCTCAACCTCGCGCAGGCGGTGCTGCTGATGGGCTACGAGTGGTTCAAGCTGGCGACCGCCAACGCGCTGCCGTTCACCATGCCAGAGCGTTCCGAGCGCGCCTCGCAGCACCAGATGCAGGCGTTCTTCGACAATCTGGTGAGCGAACTCGACAGGGTCGAATTCCTGCGCCCGCCGGAGAAGCGCGACACCATGCTGGTGAACCTGCGCAACATCTTCATGCGGATGGAGCCGACCAAGCAAGACATGCACACGCTGCACGGCGTAGTGATGGCCATTGCCGAAGGGCGCAAGGGCCCTGCCAAGGGTGGTGTGCTCGATGCCAGCCAGGGCAAGCGGCTGCGGGAGCTATTGGCCGAGCAGGGCGGTGGCGGCGGCGACGGCGGCAGCATTCGCGGGCTGGCGCGGCTCCTGCGCCGCAATCCCACCGACGCCGAACGCCTGTTGTGGAAGGCGCTGACCACCGACCGCCGCTTCGCCGGCCAGTTTCGCCGCCAGACGCCGGTGGGCCGCCACATCCCCGATTTCGTCTCCTTCGTCCACCGCATCGCCATCGAGATCGTCAACCCCAACGAAGCCCCCACCATCGCCACCGACCGCGCCGCGCGGCGGGAGTGGCTGGAGGCGAGGGATTATCGCGTGGTGGAGCTGCTATCGGTGGAAATCGAGACCGACATCGCGACGGCGCTCGCGCGGATCAGCGATGGGATCGCGCCGTCTGCGGCATCAAATTGATAATGTTTCCGATCATCGTGAAATGGGGCATCGGGATCGGAGTGCTGAGCGGCCGCTGCTTGATGGAATGGCATTGACTGCCTATTCGGACGGCATCCGAGCGACCAATGGGTGGCTTTAACGGGGAAACCGCTGGCACGCGCATTGCTCATGTTGGTTCGACCTTCAGCAAGGAGAACCACATGAAGCGATCCGACCTCACCGAGAAGCTGCTCGACATCAAGCGCGACAACGGCTGGACCTGGAAGTACGTCTGTGACGAAATCGGCGGCTTCTCCCATGTCCTTATCGTCGGCGCGATTCTCGGGCAGATGAAGCTGACCAAGCCGCAGGCGGCTGCGGCAGGTCGGCTGTTCGGTCTCTCGCCGCCGGAGGTCGCGATGCTCAACGAGGTGCCGATGCGTGGCGCGGGCGTGACCATGCCGCCGACCGATCCCCTGATCTACCGGCTCTACGAACTGGTGATGATCAACGGGCCGGCGCTCAAGGCGCTGATCGAGGAGGAGTTCGGCGACGGCATCATGTCGGCGATCGACTTCGACATGGACATCACCCGCGTCGCCAACCCGAAGGGCGATCGCGTCAAACTCGGGATGACCGGCAAATTCCTGCCGTATAAATATTACGGGGCGACCGGCAACAATCTGGAATACGGCTTCAAGGAGGAATGATGCGCCGCCGCGCTAGGGCGAACGCGTGATGCCGCCGTCGACGCGGATGCTCTGGCCGGTGATGTAGCCGGCGCCGGGCGAGGCGAGGAAGCCGATCACGTCGCTGATCTCGTCGACATGGCCGTAGCGGCGCATCGGCACGCGGTCGGCGACGCCCGGCTTTTCCGGCAGGCTGTCGATGAAGCCGGGCAGCACGTTGTTCATGCGGACATTGTCGGCGGCATATTTGTCGGAGAACAGCTTGGTGTAGGCGGCGAGGCCGGCGCGGAACACGCTCGAGGTGGGAAACGCCGGATCGGGCTCGACCGCCGAAAAGCTCGAAATGTTGATGATGACGCCGGCTTTCTGCGCCTGCATGATCGGCGTCACCAGCCGTGTCGGCCGCGCGACGTTGAGGAAATACACCTCCATGCCGCGATGCCAGTCGTCGTCGGACAGTTCGGTGATGCCGCCGCGCGGACCGTGGCCGGCGCTGTTGACCAGGACATCGACGCGGCCCCAGCGCGCCATGGTCTGCTCGACCAGCCGCTTTAGATCGTCGTTCGACTGGTTGGAGCCGGTGACGCCGATGCCGCCCAACTCAGCCGCCAGCGCTTCGCCCTTGCCCGACGACGACAGGATCGCGACGTGAAAACCGTCCGCGGCGAGTTTGCGCGCGGCGCCGGCGCCCATGCCGCTGCCTCCGGCGGTGATGACGGCGACTTTGCTTGCGGACATGATCGGCTCCTTTTCCAGTGACGTATCCGGAGAACGACTTGAATACTTTCCGTCATTGCGAGGGCGCAGCAACGAAGCGGTGACAATAGCTAGAACGCCGTGCCGGCGCGCGGGCGGCGTTCGGCGGTCTCTGCTTCGCGCGGCAGCGGGCCGATGCGCAGCATGGTGATGCGATTGCGCTCGCGGCGCAGCACGCGGAAGCGGAAGCCGTGGAACGTGAAGCCCTGGCCGCGCTCCGGGATCGACCGCGCTTCGTGGATGACCAGTCCGGCGACGGTGGTGGCTTCCTCGTCGGGCAGGTGCCAGTCCATCGCGCGGTTGAGGTCGCGGATCGGCACCGAGCCGTCCACCACCACCGAGCCGTCGGGTTGCACGCGGACGCCTGCCACCGCCTCGTCATGTTCGTCGGAAATATCGCCGACGATTTCCTCGAGGATATCTTCCAGCGTCACCATGCCTTCGACTTCGCCATACTCGTCCACCACCAGCGCGAAGTGCGTCTTGCGGCGGCGAAACGCCTTGAGCTGCTCGGACACCGGCCGCATTTCCGGAACGAACCATGGCGGCAGGGCGATGGCGCTGGCGTCGATCTTCGAGGTGTCGCCGTCCGACATACGGATTGCGCGCAGAAGATCCTTGGCGTGCAGTACGCCGATGATGTTCTCCGGCTTGTCGCGCCACAGCGGAATGCGGGTGTATTCGCTGGCGAGCACCTCGCGCACCAGTTCCTCTGGCGGCAGGTCGGCGTTGATCATCACCATCGCGGTGCGATGGACCATGACGTCGGACACCGTGAGATCGCCAAAGCGAAACACGTTCTGAAGGTACTCGGCTTCGCCGCTTTCGATGCCGCCGTGCTCGGCGGATTCGCCGACAAGCCCCTCGAGTTCCGCGCCGGTCAGCACCTCTTGATGCGACACCTCCCTGACGCGAAGCGCGCGCAGGATGGCGCGCGACGCCGAGTTGAGCAGCCAGTTGAGCGGATAGAACAGGATGTAGGAGGCATGAAGCGGATAGACGATCCAAAGCGACACCGGTTCCGGCTTGCGGATCGCCAGCGTCTTCGGCACCTGCTCGCCGATCACGATATGAAGTGATGAGAAGATCAGGAATCCGGCCATGAACGAGGTGAAGTGTAGCGCCGATTCCGACAGCCCGAGCGGCAACAGCAGCGGCGCCAGCAGCGCCGCGACGGTCGGCTCGCCGACCCAGCCGAGGCCGAGCGAGGCCATGGTGATGCCGAGCTGGCAGCAGGCGAGATAGGCCTCGATGTTGCCCATGACGTTGCGCAACAGGCGGGCGCCGAAACGGTTCTGCTCCACCAGGATCTTGACGCGATAGCCGCGGCTTTTGACCAGCGCGAATTCGGCCGCGACGAAAAAGGCGTTGGCGGCGAGCAACAGCGTGGCGATCAGAACATTCGTGACGACCGAATTCATGTTGTCTCCGCCGTGACGCCGTCGCTATGCGCGGTCGTCCTGAAGTTTGCGCGCGAGAAAATCCCGCACTGTCGCCGGCTCGACGTCATTGCTGATGACCGCCTGTCCGATGGCCTGCAGCAGGATGAAGGTGAGGCGGCCGCGCTTCACCTTCTTGTCCTGCGCCATCAGCGCCATCAGCACGTCGGCATCCGCAAGGCCTTCCTGGGCGAAGCCGGCGACGTCCTGCAAGCGCGTCGGCAGGCCGACATCGGCGAGATGGCGTTCGATGCGCGCCGCATCGCCCGTCGCGATCATGCCGAGTTGCGCGGAGAGTTGCGCCGCGAGTACCATGCCGATGGACACGCCTTCGCCGTGAAACAACCGGTCGGAAAATCCGGTGGCGGCTTCCAGCGCGTGGCCAAAGGTGTGACCGAGATTGAGCAGCGCGCGTTCGCCGTTCTCGCGTTCGTCGCGCGCCACGATGGCGGCCTTGGCGCGGCAAGAGGTGGCGATGGCGTGTTCGCGCGCCGTGCCGCCGGAAAAGATTTCGGCGTGGTGCGCTTCCAGCCATGCGAAAAACGCGGCGTCGCCAAGCAGGCCGTATTTCGCGACTTCGGCGTAGCCGGCGCGGAACTGACGCTGGGACAGCGTGTCGAGGATCGCGGTGTCGGCGATCACCAGCACGGGTTGATGGAAGGCGCCGATCAGGTTCTTGCCTTGCGGCGAGTTGATGCCGGTCTTGCCGCCGACGGAAGAATCGACCTGCGCCAGCAACGAGGTCGGCACCTGCACGAAATCGATGCCGCGCCGCACCGCCGCCGCGGCAAAGCCCGCGAGATCGCCCACCACGCCGCCGCCGAGCGCGATCACCAGATCGTTGCGCTCGATCCTCGCGGCGATCAGTCCTTCGCAGACCTGTTGGAAGCCGGCATAGGTTTTCGAGCTTTCGCCTTCATCCACGACAATGCGCGAACTCGCGATGCCGGCGGCGCTGAGAGAGGCTTCTGCTTGCGCCAGCCAGTGCTTCGCCACGGTGTGGTCGGTGACGATGGCGGTGCGCGCGCCGGGGCGCAACGCGCCGATGCGCGCGCCAAGCGAGGCGAGCTGGTCGCGGCCGATCACGATCTCATAGGCGCGGTCGCCAAGCGCGACCTCCACCACGGTCGGGCCGGTGGTGGTAAGCGACACGGTCATTGAATCTGATCCTGCTGGAGGGATTGAGCGGCAGGGCGGAGCCGGCCGTGCAGCGCCGCGATGCATTCGTCGACGATCTTCTCGTGCGGGACTTCGCGCGACGCGATGGTGATGTCGGCGGACTGGTAGTTGGGGCTGCGTTCGGCGATCAGCCGCGCGATGGTGGCGGCCGGGTCGGCGGTTTGCAACAGCGGCCGGTCCGAGCGCCGTTTCACCCGGCGCAGGATAACGTCAGCATCGGCGCTGAGCCAGATCGACACCGCCCCGTCACGGATGCGCTGGCGGGTCTCCTCGCGCTGGAAGGCGCCGCCGCCGGTGGCCAGCACGCTGGCGCCGTTGGAGAGCAGCCGGGCGATCACCCGGGCCTCGCCATCGCGGAAGTAGGGTTCCCCATGGGTGGCGAAGATCTCCGGAATGGTCATTCCCGCATGAGCCGCCTCGATCTCGACGTCGGCATCGCGAAACGGCAGATGCAGCCGCGCCGCGAGCCGCCGCCCGACGGTGGACTTGCCGGCGCCCATCATCCCGACGAGCACGATGGCGCGCGCGCCGAGGGCCGCGACAATCTCGCTTTCCTCGGTGCCGCGATGGCCGGGCTGTGGGGTGGTCTCTGTCATCTCGGGTCCAAACAATATTGGCCCCTCTATACTACCCCGGCGGAGCGCGTTGCCAGAGGCGGTTGCCTTGCGGGATGCAAGATGTAGTAGTCGCGTGGCGATCCGTCGTCGCGGTTCCCCGCGCCTTGCCGTCCGAGAGACCCCGATGCCGAGCCTGCTGCGATTTCTATCCGTTGTCGCGATCATCGCAGGGCTGGCCTATGGCGTGATTTTCGCACTGGCCAATTTCGTCAATCCGTCGCCACGCGAGATGACGGTGACGATCCAGTCCGACAAATTCCTCAGGAATTGAGCGAATCGACTCGATTTCTGCACGGTCGGCAGCTCGCCCCCACGCACCTGAAAACGGCCGGCGGCAGGCTCCAGCGCTCGGAATGCGGCGCGGGGGCCAGAAACAATTCGGGCGCCGCAGCCAGCGACGCCCGAATCGGGTTCATCGGATGATGAAGGGCTCAGACGCCGGCTTTGACCTGAGCGATGGCTTCGGCCATCAACTGGTCCATCTTGGCGCGAACCTGCTGCTCGGTGACGCCCTTGCCGGCGAGGTCAGCGGTGACCTTGCGCAACACGTCGCCGTCGCCGGCTTCCTCGAAGTCGGCGGCGACCACTTCCTTGGCATAAGCGGCGGCCTCGTCCGCGCTCTTGCCGAGCTGTTCGGCGGCCCAAAGGCCCAGAAGTTTGTTGCGGCGGGCTTCGGCCTTGAACTTCTGCTCTTCGTCGAGAGCGAACTTCTTCTCGAAACCTTCCTGGCGTTTGTCGAATGAGTTCATAAATCGGGTTCCGATCTAATCTGGGGCCAAAGCGGCCGCATTGCGGGGAGTGGTCCGGCAGCATAGATAATTGGCGGACGGGACCAAAACAACGGTGTCCGAGGTCGCAGCCATTCGGGCTCACCGGTTAGGTATAAGTGGCCACCTGCCGAGGGGATCGATTGTGCTGGATGGACCGATCGGGTAGGTTGGAGCCAGGTCCGGTTCTTGTTCTGTTTCGCAATTCCCGGTCTTCACGGCAGCTCCGTCGTGGATCGCCTCTTTCATACGGAGCACACCCTTCCCATGGATTTCAACAACACACGGTACATCCCCATGAGCCGTCGGCGTCGCATTTACGAAGGCAAGGCCAAGGTCCTGTACGAAGGGCCGGAGCCGGGAACCCTGATCCAGCACTTCAAGGACGACGCCACCGCGTTCAATGCCAAGAAACATCAGGTGATCGAGGGCAAGGGCGTCCTCAACAACCGGATTTCGGAATACATCTTCCAGCATCTGAACGACATCGG
>CAUJJN010000186.1 GCA_963204905.1 Pseudomonadota bacterium | reverse complement strand
ATCTCGGTCGCCACCTTGAGAATGGTGCGGGCGCGCTGATCGAGCGCGCGCACCAGCCAGGTGGCGTTTTGCAGACAGTCGCTGAAGTAACTCTTGTCGCCATCCTTGCGCGCGGACTTCGCAAGCTGTGTGTAGTAAGTCTGGTTGACGAGCACCTTGGGCAGGGTGTCGCTGTTGAGTTCGACCAGCCAGCCGCCGTCCGCGCCGGGCCGCACGTAAACGTCCGGCACCACGGTCTGCACCTTGACGCTGGCGAATTGCAGGCCGGGCTTCGGATTGAGCCGGCGGATTTCCGTGATCATGTCGCCGAGATCGTCGTCGTCGACGCCGCACAGTTTGCGCAAGGCCGCGATGTCGCGCCGCGCCAGCAGATCGAGATGCTCGACCAGAGCCTGCATCGCCGGATCGAAGCGGTCGCGCTCGCGCAACTGGATGGCGAGGCATTCGCTCAGGTTGCGCGCGCAGACGCCGGAGGGATCGAAGCTCTGCAACACGCCGAGCACCGCCTCGACCTGTTGCTGCGTCGCACCTAACCGCTCCGCGGCATTGCCGAGATCCGGCGGCAGGTAGCCGGCCTCGTCGACGAGGTCGATCAGGTAGCGGCCGATCATGCGCAGCGAGGGCTGCGGCAGCGCCACCGACAACTGCGCGGCGAGATGATCGGCGAGCGAGGTTTCCGCCGCGACGAAGGCTTCCAGATTGTAGTCGTCGTCGTTCGACGCGCCGCCGCCCCATTCGGTGTAGGCGGTGGGCGCGGCATCCTGCGCGGCGCGGGCGGCGGCGTCCGCCGGCTCCTCGGGGAAGACATTGTCGAGGCGGGTGTCGAGGGTGCCCTCGATGTCGGCGCGGCTGCCGAGGTCGGGGCTGAGCCATTCTTCCTGACCGCCGTCCGGCGCCGCTTCGAAGCTCTCGGTGGATGTCGTGTCGTCGCCCGCCGCCGTTTCGCCGCCGGCAGCGGCTTCGCCGGGCCCGTCGGCGTCCTCGCCGGCCCGTTCCAGCAGCGGATTGCGCTCCAGCTCGTCCTCGACGAAGGCGACCAGGTCGAGGTTTGACAGTTGCAAGAGCTTGATCGCCTGCATCAACTGCGGCGTCATGACCAGTGCTTGCGACTGGCGGAACTCTAGCTTCTGCGACAGCGCCATAAAGGCAAAAACCGTTCCATAAAATTTGGTCCGTTTCTTGCTTAGCTGTTTCGCCGCCGAAAGTACACGGTCCACTGGTGTGAGCCGCGATTTGTGATCGCCGGGGTTGAGCGGAACTCAACCCGAAACGGCGAAAACCGGAGGTGGGGCTAACCGGCGGTCAACCCTGACCGATCAGTTCCTCGACCTCGCGCAACTGCTCCTTGCCGAAGAACATCTCGTCGCCGACGAAAAAGGTGGGCGAGCCGAACGCGCCGCGGGCGACAGCGGCCTGGGTGTTCTCTAGGAGCCTGTTCTTGATCTCCGGCTCCTGCGCGCGGGCGAACAGTTTCGCGGCGTCGAGCCCCGACGCGGTCAGGGCTTTGCCCAGCACCTCGGGATCGTCCATCTTCTTCGGCGCCTCCCACATGTGATGGAAGCCGGCCTCGACATATTTCTCGAACACGCCCTCGGCCTGCGCCGCGATGGCGCCACGCATCAGCATCAGGGTGTTGACCGGGAAATTCGGGTTCCAGACGTAAGGCTTGACGTTGAAGCGCTTCAGGAAGCGCTCGGTCTCAAGCTGCATGAATTCCCGCTTGTTCTTGACCCCAGCCAGCGTCTCCGCTGGCGACTTGTTGTTGGTGGCCTTGAAGACGCCGCCGAGCAGGATCGGGACATACTCGAACGTGACGCCGGTGCGCTTCTCGATCGCCGGGATCACCTTGTGGCTGAGATAGGCGTTGGGGCTGCCGAAATCGAACAGGAATTGCGGGCGGGGCGGCTGGCTCATGGAAGGCTCCTCGAACGACGACGCGCGCCAATTCTGGCGCAGCGGCGCGGCCGCGTCCACTTTTTTATGACGGATATCATATAAGGCGAGCGGCCTCCCGGTTCAGATCAGCCGCTCGATCTTCTGCTTGCGCCAGACGAACCAGTAGAACGCCATCTGCAACAGCAACATGGCGCAGAACGCCGCCGGATAGGCGATCCAGACGCCGGGCAGCCCGAGCGCGCGGCTGAGCAGGATCGCCACCGGCACTTCCACCGCGAGGATCGAGACGATCGACAGCAGCGTCGGCACCAGCACGGTGCCGCTCGCGCGCATCGTCGCCGAGAACACCCCTGCCATGCCGAACGGCACCGTGCTCCACAGCACGATGTGCAGCGCGTGCTGCGCCAGCTCGATGACGTTCGGGTCGATGATGAACAGGCCGACGATCAGTCGCGACAGCAGATAGCCGAGCAGCACCAGTCCGCCTGTCATCAGGAGGTTGAGCATGAGGCCGGTCTTGACGATCGCGCCGATGCGGTTGACATGACCGGCGCCGATTGCCTGCGCGGCGAAGATCGAGGCGGTGATGGCGATCGAGATCGCCGGAAACTGCACGTAGGCCAGCACCTGGTTGAGCGCGCCATAGGCTGCGGTGGCATCGGAGCCGAAGGAGTTGACGATGCCGAGCAGCACCAGTTCGGCCAGCGACATCACCACGAGTTGTACGGCGGTCGGCAGTCCGATTCGCAGCACTTTGCGCAGCAGTGCGAAATCGGGAACCATGCCGCGCAGGAAGGCGCGGTCCGGCGCCAGCGCATGGTTGGTCCGCCGCATGTAGACGGCGAGCCAGCCCAGCGTGACGACGGAGGCGATCGCCGACGCATAGGCAGCGCTCGCGACGCCGAGCCGGGGCAGGCCGAACCAGCCCTGGATCAATGCGGGCGTGATGACGAGACCGATCGCGGTCGAGAACGTCAGTGCGAACAGCGGCGTTACGGTGTCGCCGACGCCGCGCATCATCGATGTCAGCAGCAGGAAGGCGAAGGTCGCGGGGATCGCGATCATCATGATGCGCGCGTAGTCGGTCGCGGCGTCGAGCACGTTGGCGGGCGTTCCCAGCGCGGTCAGAAGATCGCGGGTGAAAATGCCGCCCAACACGGCGATGGCCGCGCCGCCGAGCAGCGCCAGTGTCAGCGCGGTGCCGGCGACCGCCTTGACCCGCTCCGGTTCACGCGCGCCCCACGCCTG
>CAUJJN010000185.1 GCA_963204905.1 Pseudomonadota bacterium | reverse complement strand
ATACAGCAAGTCCATGGCGTCGATCACCAGCGCGATGTCCGACGCATTCTTGCCCTTGGTGTAAGCGAACTGCTGATAGGGATCGATGGCGTGCTTCTGTAGAATGTCCGCCCACGACCTGAGATGCGGGCTGGAGAAGTCGCCATAGATCCGGCGAATCCTTGCCTCGCCAAACTTCGCCACCTCCTTGAACAGTCCTTCTGCGATCTGCGGCGAGGTATTGTCGGCATCGATGAGAACGGCGAGGCGGGCGGGAGGGGATTGCTCGATATTCATGAGACGGCCTTTGGCAGCGGACGGGCAGAAAGGCATGACAGCCTGACGGCCGGTGCCGATCAAGACATTATTATTTCCGTGCCTCTTTGTGCCGCGCGCCACGATATACGCGGCTCCGATCGTTCGCGGGGCGTCGCTGTGCGATTGCCATGGATGGCGCGAATGGTTTAAGCCGAAGCCACGCCGTTTCGCGCGGAATTCAGGACCGACCCAACATGACCATCCGTCTGCATCGCGGCGATCTGCCGGACCTTGGCCGCTACACCGATTCGGTGGCGATCGACACCGAGACCATGGGGCTCAATCCGCATCGCGACCGGCTCTGCGTGGTGCAGCTCTCGCCCGGCGACGGCACCGCCGACGTCGTGCAGATTCCGCAAGGCCACACCGACGCGCCGAACCTGAAGAGGCTGCTGGGCGATCCGAAGGTGACGAAGATCTTTCACTTCGCGCGCTTCGACCTTGCCGCGCTCTCCAACGCGCTGGGCGTGATGCCGCAGCCGGTCTACTGCACCAAGATCGCCTCGCGCCTGACCCGCACCTATACCGACCGCCATGGCCTGAAGGATCTGGTGCGCGAACTGCTCGGCGTCGATCTCTCCAAGCAGCAGCAGTCGAGCGACTGGGGCGCGGAGACCCTGACCGAGGCGCAACTGACCTATGCGGCGTCCGACGTGCTGCATCTCCACGCGCTGCGCACCCGGCTCGACGCCATGCTGGCGCGCGAAGGCCGCACCGATCTGGCGCGGGCCTGTTTCGACTTCCTGCCTTCCCGTGCCCGGCTCGACCTTGGCGGCTGGGAGGAAGAGGACATCTTCGCCCACTCCTGAGCGCCCGCGCTCCCCGCCATCCGCCGGACTGGCGTGACCGGCGCTGCACGCCTATGTCATAATCGGATTGGGGAACGGGCGTGCCTTTTGCGGCGCGGCACGGGATTTCAACATTTGAACACAACATTTGAGCAGAAGGTTTCGCCCGCTCGTCGGGCGCCTGCCGGCGAGTCCGGTGGAATCGGCGATACTTAACCGTAAGTTATTGGGATCAGGGATATTCATCGGCCGGGACGGTTGGCCGGCTTCGTGAGGCAGGAGGCGTGGTGTATACGGCTCAAAGCCCGGCCTATCAGGCAGGTCTGGAGGCGCGGTTTGCCGCCGCCGCCCGGCATAGCCGGCTGGTGCGCGTGCTGCGGGTCCTGGTTCCCGCCGGAGTCGTGGTGTCGCTGGCGGCGATCGTGCTGGTGTCGGTCTTCAATCCCTTCCGCGTGTTGATGCCGGATTTACCGGTCGACATGGACAACCTCGTGGTATCCGGAACCAAGATCACGATGGAATCGCCGCATATGTCAGGTTTTTCGCCGGATCAGCGGCCCTACGAGGTCTGGGCCAAGACGGCGACGCAGGACCTCACCGCCCCCGATCGCGTCGAACTGGCGACGATTCGCGCGCGGGTGACGATGGAAGACAAATCGACGGTCACGATGGATGCCGATAACGGAACCTTCGATACCAAGACCCAGCTTCTCGATCTGAAGAAAGACATCTTCTTGCAATCCTCCACCGGTTACGAGGCGCGGCTGACGCGGGCGCTGGTCGACATCAACAAGGGGCTCGTCACGTCGGACGAGCCGGTGGCGGTCAAGCTGCTCAATGGCACCCTCGATGCCAACGGCCTGCGCATCATCGACAAGGGCGACGTTGTGCGCTTCGAGGGCAATGTGAGAATGAACCTGGTGATGGAGCAGCCGAATGCCGACGCCAACAATCCGCCGCGGGGCAGCAGCGGCGACAATGGCGGCGACCAGCCGGTCCTCAACGTGAGTCAGGATCCCGAACCCTTGCCAGCCTCGAAGCCCGCGAAGCGATCGTCCAGCAGCAAGCACGGCGGGTCCCGATGAGTGTGGCGTCGGCTCGTTCGAAACATGGTGGACGGCGAAGCGCGGCGCGTTGCGGAGCGCTGCTGGCGCTGGCGTTGCTGGCTGGCGCCTTGAGCGATGCCCGCGCGCAGGGCGCGATGCAGGGCGTGCCCAACGCAATGCAGGGATTCTCGCAGAACCGCGACCAGCCGATCCAGATCGAGGCCGCCTCGCTGGAGATGGTTGACAAGAAGAAGGAAGCCACGTTCTCCGGCAACGTGAAGGTGGTGCAGGGCGACACCACCATGCAATCGAAGTCGCTGGTGGTGTTTTACGATTCCTCGAGCGGCGCTGACAAAAGCAAGCCCCCGCCGAGCAAGACCGCGATAAAGTCCGCATCTCCAGGCCCGGGCGGCTCGTCGTCGATCCGCCGGCTTGAGGCGCGTGGTGGCGTCGTGGTGACGCAGAAGGAACAGGTCGTGACCGGCGACCTCGCCGTGTTCGATACGCGCAGCAATCTGATCACGATGAAGGGCAACGTTGTGCTGACACAATGCAAGAATGTGCTGCGCGGTGACCGCCTGCTCGTCAACATGACCACCGGCGTGTCGCGCGTCGAATCCGACAGCGGTCGGGTGCAGGGTCTGTTCATCCAGTCCGAGGGCGGTGGCTGCGGCGCAAGGGCATCGACGCCGTCGCCGGCGGCCAAACCGCCAATTCCGTTGCTGGGACGGTAGGATTCATGGTGGATCTCCGCGATATGTTCCGGCGAAAGCCGCCGCAGCGCGGCGAGCAAGGGTTTGCGCGCGCGCGGGCGGATATCACCGTGGTTGATGAGCAGGCTGCGGTCGGGCTGGAGCAGCCGGTGCGCGATGCGCCGCCGGTGGCCCGTCGCGCCGCCGCGCCGCAGGTTCAGCCGCAACCCGCGCCACGGCGTCGGTCCCCCGGCACGCAGCGCACCGACTATCTTGCCGTCCACGGCATCGAGAAGAGTTTCGGCTCGCGGCAGGTGGTGCGCGGCGTCAGCATCTATGTGCGGCGGGGCGAGGCGGTGGGCCTGCTCGGGCCGAACGGCGCCGGCAAGACCACGGTGTTCTACATGATCACCGGTCTGATCAAGGCGGATCGCGGCAAGATCGAACTCGACGGCCACGACGTCACCCGGCTGCCGATGTATCAGCGCGCGCGGCTCGGTATCGGCTATCTGCCGCAGGAAGCCTCGATCTTCCGTGGCCTCACCGTTGAGCAGAACATCCGCGCCGTGCTCGAAGTCGTCGAACCCAGTCGCAAGAAGCGCGAGAAGGAACTGGATTCGCTGCTCGACGAATTCAACATCACCCGGCTGCGCAAGTCGCCGTCGATCGCGCTGTCGGGCGGTGAGCGCCGTCGCGTCGAGATCGCGCGCGCGCTGGCGACGCGGCCGAGCTACATGCTGCTCGACGAGCCGTTCGCCGGCATCGACCCGATCGCGGTGGGTGATATCCAGGACCTGGTGCGCCATCTCACCAATCGCGGCATCGGCGTCCTGATCACCGACCACAATGTGCGCGAGACGCTGGGCCTCACCGACCGCGCCTATATCGTCTATGCCGGACAGATCCTGACCGAGGGCGACCCCGAAGCTATCGTCAACGACCCCGATGTGCGCCGGCTCTATCTCGGCGAGGAGTTTCGGTTGTAGCCGGTCTGTGAGATCATCCGTGCGAGCCAGGCGCGGCAATCCGGGGGGCGACAAGACAAAATCCGAACCGGTCCCTCGGTTGCGCTCATCGCGGCAATGAAGCCGCGATCTATTCAGCGGAGACATCCATCATGGCAAAGCGTAACGCAACCGTCGCGGTGATTGGCGCGGGCGACTTTATCGGCGCCGAGATCGCCAAGAAATTTGCGGCCGAGGGGTTCACCGTCTTCGCCGGCCGTCGCAACGGCGACAAGCTCGCGCCGCTGGTGAAGGAGATCGAGGAGGTCGGCGGCTCCATCGTCGCCCGCTCCCTCGATGCCCGCGACGAAGGCGAGATCAACGCCTTCCTGCAGGACGCCGACAAGCACGCGCCGCTGGAAGTGACGATCTTCAACGTCGGCGCCAACGTCAATTTCCCAATTCTGGAAACCACCGACCGCGTATTCCGCAAGGTCTGGGAAATGGCCTGCTGGGCCGGCTTCCTTGCCGGACGCGAGTCGGCTCGGCTGATGCTGCCGCGTGGACGCGGCAATATCTTCTTCACCGGCGCGACCGCGTCATTGCGCGGCGGCTCCGGCTTCGCCGCCTTCGCCAGCGCGAAGTTTGGCCTGCGCGCGGTGGCGCAGGCGATGGCGCGCGAACTGGGGCCGAAGCAGATTCATGTCGCGCATCTCATCATCGACTCCGGCGTCGACACCGCCTGGGTCCGCGAGCGCCGCGAGCAGCTTTGGGGCAAGGAGGCGCTCGACAATCCCGATCTGCTGATGCCGCCTGCGTCGGTCGCCGAGGCCTACTGGCAGCTATATCAGCAGCCGAAAAGCGCCTGGACCTTCGAACTGGAGATTCGCCCGTTCGGAGAAAAGTGGTAAGAGAAGGCGAATAGCAAGCAGAACTCCGCTTCAGTTGCGGACTGCTGCTCGCCGCTCGCCAGTCACCACCCACCAACAAATGGGAGAAACCCATGCGCATTCTGGTCCTCGGAGCCGGCGCGATCGGCGGTTATTTTGGCGGCCGCCTGCTGCAATCCGGCGCGGACGTGACGTTTCTGGTGCGGCCGCGCCGCGCCGACGAACTCAGCCGCGACGGCCTCGTCATCAAGAGCCCGCAAGGCGATGTCACGTTGCCGAAGCCGCCGACGGTGCTGGCGCAGGATCTGAACAAAGCCTTCGATATCGTGCTCCTGACCTGCAAGGCATTCGATCTCGACGATGCCATCGCCGCCATCGCGCCCGCTGTCGGATCGCGGACCGCGATCATACCGTTGCTGAACGGCATGCGTCACCTTGAGGTGCTCGATTCCAAATTCGGCCCCGCGCGCGTGCTGGGGGGACAGTGCGCCATCGCGGCGACGCTGAACGCCGACCGGCACGTCGTGCAACTGGCGCCGATGCAGGCGCTCGGCTTCGGCGAACGTGACGGCGCGCTGTCGGACCGCGTGCGCGAGGCCGATGCCATCTTCCAGCGCGGCAATTTCGGCGGCAAGGCCAGCGAGACCATCTTGCAGGACATGTGGGAGAAGTGGACGATGCTGGCGACGCTGGCCTGCTCGACCTGCCTGATGCGCGGGCCGGTGGGAAAAATTCTCGAAGCGCCGGGTGGCCACGACTATATCCTCGGCGCGCGGGACGAAATCCGCGCCATCGCCAGCTCCGCCGGCCACAACCCACGCGCGCCGTTCGTCGAACGCATCACCGCCATGCTGACCACTGAAGGCTCGCCCCTCACCGCCTCGATGTTCCGCGACATTCAGGGCAACCTGCCGATCGAGGCCGATCATGTCGTCGGCGACCTGATCGCGCGCGCCGATGCCGCAAGGATCGACGTGCCGCGCCTGCGCGTGGCGTATACGCATCTGAAGACGTATGAGGCGCAGCGGGGGTAGCCGCTGTTTCCGTCATTGTGACCGAAGCAATCCTGTCTTTCGTTAGAGCGGGTTTGGTTTGGATGGAATCGTCATGCGCGGGCTTGACCGGCGCATCCATCAAAAAGAAGAATCTTCTCAAGAAGATGGATTGCCGGATCGAGCCCGGCAATGACGAGTCTTGATTTCCGTCGAAAGCGAATCGACTCCAGGAGTCTGAATGGCATCTTCGCCAACGCTCCTCGCAATGTCGAAGGGAATCACAACCGCGACAGGTAGTGCGCCAGCGCGGTGATTTCTTCTTCGCTGAGGGGATAGGCGACATCAGTCATGGCGGCGCCGCCGCCGCCGGAACGCACACCTGATTTATAGTCGTGCAGCGCCTTGACCAGATAATCCTCGCGCTGGCCGGCGATGCGCGCCACCGCCTTGGTGCCGGCGTAACTGTCGGTATGGCATGACGCGCAGCGCCGCCCTTTCGCGGCCATCTCGCCCTTCCTGGACAGATCGGGATCGTTGTCGGGAGTGCCCTTTGGCGGCGCCAGCGAGGCGAAGTAAGCGCCGAGGTTGCGAACGTCCTCGTTGCTGAGCGACTCCGCCATGGGGGTCATCACCTCGCTCTTGCGCGCGCCGCCGCGAAAGAACACCAATTGCCACTGAATGAACTGATCAGGCTGCCCCGCCAGCGAGGGCGTATTTTCCATCTGCGAGATGCCGTTCTCGCCGTGGCAGGCGACGCACATCTCCGCCTTGGCCTTGCCGGCGGCGATATCGGCGGCGTGACTCGAGGGGCCGGACAGAAGCACAGCGGCGGCCACCGCAAGAAGAGTCATTCGCATACGACTACGTGCCTCCGCCGTCATTGCGAGCACTCGGGTCGGCGCTCCGCGCTGTCCGAGCACAAGCTTCGCGAAGCAATCCAGTCTTTACGAATGAAGGTCTGGATTGCTTTGTCGCTTGCGCTCCTCGCAATGACGGGACTTGGTGTCCTGCCAATGATTGGCGATTTACTTCGCCGCCTGCGCCTTGTCGTAACTGATGCGATAGATCGCGCCGGCCCAATCGTCAGCGACGAGGATCGCGCCGTCCTTGGCCTGGATGATATCGGCGGGCCGGCCGAGATAGCTCTGCTTGCCCTCGATCCATCCCGACGCGAACACTTCGGTCTTCGGGTTTTTGCCGTCCGGTCCGACGATCACGCGCCGGATGCGAGCGCCCTGATACTGATGCCTGTTCCACGAGCCGTGCTCTGCGATCAGAATGTTGTTCTTGTATTCGGCCGGGAACATGCTTCCGGTGTAGAACTTCATGCCGAGCGGGGCGACGTGATCGCCGAGCTTGACGACCGGCGGCGTGAACTCCGAGCACTTGTGGCCCATGGCGAATTTCGGGTCCGGAATGTCGCCTTGATGGCAATATGGATAACCGAAGTGCTCGCCCATCTTCGAGATCATGTTGAGCTTGTCGGACGGAGAGTTGTCACCCATCCAGTCGCGCGCGTTTTCGGTGAACCAGTATTTGCCGGAACGCGGATCGACGTCGCCGCCGACGCTGTTGCGGACTCCGAGCGCGACCAGTTCGGCGTTGCCGGTCTTCGGATCGACGCGGCGGATCTGCGACACGCTGGTCGGCGGCAGGCCGATGTTGAACGGCGGTCCGAGCGGGATATAGAACCAGCCGTCCTTGTCGACAGCGATGTATTTCCAGCCGTGCGCGGCGTAGGAC
>CAUJJN010000184.1 GCA_963204905.1 Pseudomonadota bacterium | reverse complement strand
GCTGCCGTATTCGGGCGGCGCGCCCGCGCCCTATGAAATTCGCGATTCCTTCTGCATGACGGCGGGCGAAATGGTGATGGAACTCATCGCCAAGAATATCCGCCCGCGCGACATCGTCACCCGCAAAGCGCTGGAAAACGCCGCCGCCGTGGTCGCGGCCTCCGGCGGCTCCACCAATGCGGCTTTGCACCTGCCGGCCATCGCCCACGAATGCGGGATCAAGTTCGACCTGTTTGATGTCGCCGAAATCTTCAAAAAGACACCATATGTCGCGGATTTGAAGCCGGGTGGCCGTTATGTCGCCAAAGACATGTTCGAGGTTGGCGGCATACCGCTGCTGATGAAAACTTTGCTTGATCATGGCTTCTTGCATGGCGACTGTCTGACAGTCACGGGGCGGACCATCGCCGAGAACCTGAAGTCGGTGAAGTGGAATCCGCATCAGGACGTGGTGCGTTCAGCGGATAAGCCGATCACCGTGACGGGTGGCGTTGTCGGCTTGAAAGGAAATTTGGCCCCGGAGGGTGCGATCGTGAAGGTCGCTGGCATGTCAGAGTTGAGATTTACTGGCCCGGCGCGCTGTTTTGACCGCGAGGAAGATGCGTTCGAGGCGGTGAAGAATCGTACCTATAAGGAAGGCGAGGTGTTGGTGATCCGCTACGAGGGGCCACGCGGGGGACCGGGAATGCGGGAAATGCTGGCGACCACGGCTGCATTGTACGGGCAGGGCATGGGCGGCAAGGTCGCGCTTATCACCGATGGCCGGTTCTCCGGTGCGACGCGCGGCTTTTGCATCGGCCATGTCGGGCCGGAAGCCGCCGTGGGCGGCCCAATCGCGCTGCTGCGCGATGGCGATATGATTGAAATCGATGCCGTGGACGGCACGCTCGACGTCAAATTATCCGACGCCGAGTTGGCCGAACGCAAGACGGCTTGGAAACCGCGTGCGAGCGATCATCGTTCGGGCGCGCTATGGAAATACGCCCAGCAGGTCGGCCCCGCCGTAGACGGCGCCGTGACCCATCCGGGCGGTGCGCGCGAGAAGCAGTGTTATGCGGATATCTGAGCGTATCGTTGTTGCGTTGAGTGTGATGGGCTTCGCGTTTGCGGGGACGCCGGCACTGGCTTTCGATGGCACCACCGTCGGGCAGGATTCGGCATTGCCGGTTGCGTCGGCGCCGCCGGTCGGCTCTGCTGGAGCGTTGCGCAAATCTGCACCGACAAATAATTCGCTCTCCGCCCTGCAATATGCTGCCGAAGACGGTCATCCGATCGCCCAGTGGAAGCTTGGTCGGATGTACGCCAAGGGCGACGGTGTTGCGCAGGATGACCTTCGCGCATTCCAGTATTTCAGTCGTATCGCCAATGCCCATGCCGAGGACAGCCCGACGGCGCCGCAGGCGGCGGTGGTTGCCAACGCCTTCGTGGCGCTGGGGCGCTATTATCTGGCCGGCATTCCCAACTCCAAGGTGAAGGCCGACGCTGAGCGCGCGCGAGAGATGTTTTCCTATGCCGCGTCGTATTTCGGCAACGCCGACGCTCAATACGATCTGGCACGACTCTACCTTGATGGCGTTGGCGCGCCGCGCGATCCGAAATACGGCGTCCGCTGGCTTGGGCTTGCTGCCCAGAAGGGGCAGCATCAGGCTCAGGCAATGCTCGGCCAGATGTTGTTCAATGGCGAGCATCTTCCACGACAAGCCGCGCGTGGCCTGATGTGGCTGACGCTGGCGCGCGACAGTGCTGGCCCCGAGGAAATCTGGATCAAGGACAGCTACAACAAGGCGATCGCCAAGGCATCAGAGGACGACCGTGCCATGGCATTGAAGATGATCGAACACTGGGTCCAGGGTCGCCGCGATTGATCCGGCCGGCGTTTCACGCGGCTTCCAGATCCAGGTCGATCCACACCGGAACGTGATCGGACGGCTTTTCCCAGGCGCGAACATATTTGTCGATCCCGACGCCGCTCAGCCTGTCGCTGGCCTGCGGCGACAGCAACAGATGATCGATCCGCAACCCGTTGTTTTTCTGCCAGGCGCCCGCTTGATAATCCCAGAATGTGTATTGGCTCGCGGCATCGGTGGTAGCGCGCAGCGCGTCCGTCAATCCGAGCCCGAGCAGAGCCTGGAACCGTTCCCGTGTTTCGGGGCGAAAGAGGGCGTCATCGACCCAGGCTTCGGGATTGTGGACATCGCGCGCAGCAGGGATAACGTTGAAGTCACCGGCCAGAACCAGCGGCTCCTCGGCTTTGAGGCGCTGTTTCGTATAGTCATGAAGCCGCGACATCCAATTCAGTTTGTACGGATACTTGTCGGTGTTCGCCGGATTGCCATTGGGTAGATACAGACAGGCGATCCGCAACGCGCCGTGCTTCAGCGATACCACGCCTTCGAGAAAGCGGGCATGCGCATCGTCGGGGTCGCCGGCAAGCCGTGGCGTGGTTTCGTCGAACGGCAGGCGCGACAGCAACGCCACGCCGTTGAAGGTCTTTTGCCCATGGGTGACCACGTTGTAGCCCAGCGCTTCGATCGCTTCCCTTGGGAAGGCCTCATCGATGCACTTGATTTCTTGCAGACACGCGATGTCCGGCGAGCATTCACTCAGCCAGGTCAGCAGATGATCGAGGCGTTGCCGCACCGAGTTGACGTTCCAGGTGGCTATCCTCATCGGTTACGCTGCCTTTCAAGACGCTGTCGGCCTGTTGCGTCGCTTGCACTGCTGCCGACTGGAACGGCCGGGGCAGCAACTGACGGATGACGCATCGAATATATCGTCCTGGGCGCGGGCGGGATAGGATTCCTGGTCAGGGAAATGCCGGCTGCGGGCTGAGAATATTCCTCCATGGACGGATGATCCAAGGGAATAGCTCTTTCCATCAGATGTGGTGCCGTTGCCGTTGTGCAGCATGTCCCCAGAAAAACGTCCAGAAAAACCGCCAGGTGCAGGTTTGTATTTGCCTGCTAGCGCCATGGCGCGACATCTTCCCTGCGACGTCGGGTCAGGCGGGATTCGCGAGACATCGACCGGATGCCTGCAGTCGAAGGGCGGTTTGGAGATGACGATGGCGACAACAACAAAAGCAACAATGATCGGTTCGGCGGCGATTCTGCTCGCTATCGGCGGGGCGCAGGCTGCGGATTTGCCGTTGAAGGCCAAGGCCGTTGAATATGTAAAAGTCTGCTCGCTCTATGGCGCCGGATTCTACTATATCCCGGGAACCGATACCTGCATCAAGCTCGGCGGCTATCTGCGTGCCGACACCTCGTTCAACGCCTCGGGTGCCTACGACGCGCCGCGCTGGAACGGCCAGGTGACGCGCGCCTCGAACGACTACATCGCCCGGGCCCGTCAAACCATCAATATCGATACGCGCACAGCCACCGAATACGGTGTCGTGCGCACCTATTTCGATGTGCGCTTCAACTGGACCACCGGCGCGGCCGTTCGCGCGGGCAGCGATGACGCCCTTGGCGGCGGCAGCAATACCGGCGTCGGCGTCTATTACGCCTTCATCCAGTTCGCCGGCTTTACAATGGGCAAGGCGGTATCGCAGTTCTCCGCACCGTGGACGGGTTTTCCAGGTAACAACACATCCTTCCTGATTGGTGGTCAGGATATCGATAGCGGCATCAATCAACTTGCGTATACGGCTCAGTTCGGCAACGGGGTCTCGGCATCGATCAGCCTTGAGGATGCCAGCGGCCTCAGTGCCGGAAGTGCGGGCAACTCCTATACCCGCGCTCCGCTTTACGATGCGACGTCGGGCTACACGCTGGCCAGCAACTGGGCCGGTTCGAATATTCCCGATATCGTCGGTCAAATCCGTGTTGATCAGGCATGGGGCGTCTTCCAGGCTTCCGCGCTGGCGCATCAGCTCCGTGCCGGTCCCTATGGCTACTATGGTGGCGGTGTTGGCGCTCCCCACCCCGACGATGCCTGGGGTTTTGCCGCACAACTCGCACTGTCGTTGAAGAATTTGCCGACCGGGGCGGGCGACACCATCAATCTCTCAATCGGCTACGCCAACGGCGCTTCGCGCAACATCATTGGCGGCGTCAGCCCGGACAGCTTCCAGATTTGGGGCGGTGGCAATACAAGGGTTGCCTATGCCTATTCCAGTGATGGCGTGTTCGGGGCGGGGGGCAGCATACAGAAAACCGAGGTATGGGGGCTACGCGGTGCGTTCAACCATAATTGGGACCCCTATTGGTCGTCCTCGCTGTTTGGCTCCTACACTCAGGTTCGCTACAATGGGACCGCGAAGACCCTGCTGGCTGGGACGTCGATCTGCTCCGGGCTGCCGGTCTGCAATCCGGATTTCAACATTTCGCAGCTTGGTATTGTGACCAGGTGGACCCCGGTCAAGAACCTGACCTTCTCCGGCGAAGTTCTATATACCTACATCGATCAGAAGAACGTCGGCGTTACGCCCATCGGGGGCGCGACCCTGGCAAGCGAAGGGACCTGGACCTTCGGCGTTCGCGCCCAGCGCAGTTTCTAATCGCGGGACTTCCACTGGTGCTGGTCTCCGGGAAGGCCGGAGCGAATCTAGGGGTCATCAGCCGTCTGGTTGATTGCGCCATTTTCGATGGGCGGCTGGGAGCCTTCCGCGGCTGCCAAGCCGGGCCATGTCTCGACTGCACCAAGCGCCTGGGTGAACCAAGCCGCCCGGGCCGCTGCTGCAACATGACGAAGTTGTAACTAACGATACCGTCAGATTTTGCGCCGCTGGTATGACGATCAGGGTCTATATGGTAAAACCTGATGCTGGAGCGGACGTTCCGATGACTTCCGCCGAATTGGAGCTGTGACATTTTCTGACACAGCGGGCATGGAATGTTCATGGCAAAGCGTGGCTGGATCATAATAGCGGTGCTGCTGACGGCGGGAGCGATGGCCGCCTACCAGACCCGGGCCTCGTGGTTCGGTCGCGAAACCACCACGAAGCAGGCTCCGGTCCGTAAAGTCGCGGTCGAGGTTGCCAAGGCGGTGAAGCAACAAGTCCCGGTCGATGTCGAAGCGATCGGAACGGTGACGCCGATCTCGAGCGTGGCCTTGAAGTCCCGGATCGAAACCACCATCATCGGCGTGCATTTCGAGGATGGCGCGCGGGTCAAGCAGGGCGACCTCCTTTTTACGCTCGACGCGCGGCAGATCGATGCGCAGATCGAGCAGGCCGAGGGGAACCTGGCCCGTGATCGCGCGCAATTGGCGGGTGCCCAGCGTGACCTCAATCGCTACAGCGAATTGATCGGCAAGGGGGCGACCACCCAGGTCAATCTCGACAATGCCAAGACCCAGGCGGATGTCCTGGTCGGCACCATCAAGGCGGGCGAAGCTGCGCTCGACAATCTGCGGGTGCAGAAAAGCTATACGCTTATTCGTGCGCCGTTCGACGGTCGTATCAGCGCGGCGAACGTAAAGGCGGGAAACTTCGTCCGCCCGGCGGATACCGCCCCCCTTGCGACGATCAATCAGATGGCGCCGGTCTATGTCACCTTCGCTGTCCCGCAAGCCGTGCTCAGCGATCTGCGCGAGGCCATGACAACCGGATCGGCGCAGGTGATCGCTACGGTGCCTGGTCGCGACGCGTCCGAGCAGGGCAAGGTGGCGATGGTTGAAAACACCGTCGACGCCACCACCGGCATGGTGACGGTGCGTGGCATGATGGACAATGCTCGCGAGACGCTATGGCCCGGAACGCTGGTCAACACCCGATTGATCGTGCGCCGCGAGAACGCTGTCGTTGTTCCTTCGGCAGCGGTGCAACGCAGCCAGAAAGGCGACTTTGTTTTCGTCGTGACCGATGGCAAGGCGAAGGTGCAGCCGGTGACGGTGTCGCGGACAGCCTCGGGGAGTTCAGTCCTCGCGGGAGGACTCAACGGCGACGAAGAGGTTGTCGTTGAAGGTCAACTGCTGCTTCGCGACGGCACACAGGTCCAGTTGCGGGAACGCAAGGCGGGAGCCTGACGGATGACGCTCTCCGAGCTTTGTATCCGCCGCCCGGTACTGACGACGCTACTGACGGCGTCGATTATCGCATTCGGCATTTTCGGTTTTCGCCTGCTGCCAGTTTCGGCGCTGCCGAAGGTCGATTTCCCGACCATCGCTGTCACCGCGACGCTACCCGGCGCCAGTGCCGAGACGATGGCGGCGTCGGTGGCCGGCATTATCGAGAGGCAGCTTTCGACCATCGCCGGCATCTCGTCGATGTCGTCGCAGTCGTCCCAAGGCCAGTCGACCATCACAATTCAGTTCGATCTCAACCGTAATATCGATGCTGCCTCGCTGGATGTGCAGACGGCGCTGACCATCGCGCAACGGCGGCTGCCGATCGAGATGACGATACCGCCCAGCTTCCGCAAGGTGAATCCGGCGGATTACCCCGTAATCTACCTGTCGTTGTCCTCGGATACGTTGCCTCTGTCGGCGGTGAACGAATACGGCGAGATCACCGTCGGGCAGACGCTGTCTCAGATTCCGGGCGTCGCGCAGGTGTTGATCTACGGCAGTCAGAAGTTCGCCATCCGCGTGCAGGTCGATCCGCAGGCAGCTGCCTCGCGCGGCCTGACGCTGGACGATGTACGTACGGCAGTTACCAATGCCAATTCGAGCACGCCGGTCGGGACTCTCAACGGTCCCAAGCAGGACGTGGCGCTGGTTGCATCGGGGCAGATGCCGAAGGCGTCGGAATACAGCAAGGTCGTCGTCGCGTGGCGCAACGGCTCGCCGGTGAAACTCGACGAAATCGCCTCGACCTACGACAGCGTCGAAAACGACAAGATCGCGACCTGGCTCAATGGCAAGCGTTCCATCGTGCTGGCGGTGCAGAAACAGCCCGACGCCAATCTGGTCGAGGTGGTCGACGGCGTGCGCGCCAAGCTCCCGGCGCTGCGGGCGCAGATCCCGCCTTCGGTGTCGGTCGACGTGATGATGGACCGCTCGATTTCGATCCGGCAGGCCGTGGCGGACGTCGAGGAGACGCTGCTGATTGCGGTGGTGCTGGTGATCCTGGTGATCTTCCTGTTCCTGCGTTCGGCGTCGGCGACGTTCATTCCGGCGCTCGCGGTGCCGATCTCGTTGGTCGGCACCTGCGCGCTGATGTATCTGTTCGATTTCTCGATCAACAACATGACGCTGCTGGCGCTGACGCTGTCGGTGGGGTTCGTCGTCGACGACGCCATCGTGATGCTTGAGAACATCATGCGTCATATCGAGGAGGGGATGCGGCCGTTCGAGGCTGCGCTGAAGGGGGCGCGCGAAATCGGCTTCACCATCATCTCGATCACGTTCTCGCTGATCGCGGTGTTCATCCCCGTGTTGCTGATGGGCGGCATCGTTGGCCGTGTATTTCGTGAATTCGCGGTCACGGTCGCGGTGGCGATTCTGGTCTCGGGTTTCGTATCGCTGACGCTGACGCCGATGCTGTGCGCCCGCGTGCTGCGTTCGCATAATCACGAAAAACGGCCGAATATTGTGTTACGCGCCTTTGAGGCGATGTTCGTCAGTTGGCTTCGCGCCTATGAATGGGCGCTGGACCGCGTGCTGGCCTACAAGTCCATCATGCTTGGCATTACGTTGCTGACACTGGCCGGGACGATCTATCTCTACATCATCGTCCCCAAGGGCTTTTTCCCGCAGGAAGACACCGGATTCCTGATCGGCGTCACCGAGGCCGCGACGGATACGTCATACGACGCGATGTCGGAGCGCCAGCAAGCATTGGCGGCGTTGCTCCAGGCCGACCCCGCAGTGGAATACATCAACAGTACGGTTGGGTCCGGCGGGCCGAATACGACGACCAACTACGGCCGCTTCTTCATTTCGCTGAAGCCGAAAAGCGAGCGCGACGACGTTCAGACCGTGATCGGACGGCTGCGCCGCACCGCGTTGCAGGTGCCCGGACTGCAGGCATTTTTCCAAAGCATTCAGAATCTCAACATCGGCGGCCGCATTTCCAAGAGCCAGTACCAGTATGTGCTCCAGAGCGGTGACACCGACACGCTCTACCGGCTCGCGCCGCAGATGAGCGAGATGATATCGAAGGTGCCGGGCCTGCTGGACGTCACCAACGATCTCTACATCAAGAACCCGCAACTCACGATCGAGGTGGATCGCGAGAAGGCAGCGGTTTTCGGCATCAGCGTCGGCCAGATCCGCAACGAACTGTTCAACGCTTACGGAACGCGGCAAGTCGGCACCATCTACATGCCGTCGAACGACTACAAGATCATCATGGAGGCCAAGCCGGAATTTCGCATCGATCCGGCGGATCTCTCCAAGCTCTATGTAAAAACGGCGCAGGGGCGGCCAATCCCGCTCGACGTGGTGGCGCGAATGGTGCCATCGGTCGGGCCGTTGCAGATCAACCACCAAGGCCAGCAACCGGCGGTGACGATCTCGTTCAATCTGGCGCCAGGCGTGTCGCTTGGTTATGCGGTAGACAAGATCACGGAGATCGAGCGAGAGGCGCGGCTGCCGGTTACCATCATCACCGGCTTCTCCGGCACCGCACAGGTATTTCAGGATTCGCTGCGGGGGCAGGGCATCCTGATCCTCGCCGCGATCTTCGCCGCCTTCGTGATTCTTGGCATTCTCTACGAGAGCTTCATCCACCCCATCACCATCATCTCCGGCCTGCCGTCGGCGGGCATTGGCGCGATTCTGACGCTGATGCTGTTCAAGATGGAGTTGTCGGTGATCGCCATGATCGGCATTGTCATGCTGGTCGGCATCGTCAAGAAGAATGCCATCATGATGGTGGACTTCGCCATCGAACGGCGGCGCGTTGGGCTATCGGCGGAGCACGCCATTCGCGAGGCTGCGCTGCTACGTTTCCGCCCGATCATGATGACGACCTTCGCCGCGATTTTCGGCACCCTGCCGATCGCGCTCGGCACCGGCGCCGGCGCGGAACTGCGTCAACCGCTGGGCGTTGCGGTCGTCGGCGGTCTAATGGTGTCGCAACTTTTGACGTTGTTCATCACGCCGGTGATCTACATTTATCTTGACCGGATCGATCGTCGCCTGAAACGCAAGCTGGAGCCGCAACTCGAGGAAGCTGAACTGGACCGACCGCATGTGGTGGCGGCTGAATGACGCGACGACCTTATAGGCGGCATTTGGTGGCGTTGGCTCTGATCGCCGCTCTAGCAACTTCCGTCGACGCACGCGCGGATCAACCGATCGAGATTTTCGACGCGCACCTGCACTACAATTGGGAGCCTGCGCCGACCTATCAGCTCAACGAGGTGCTGGAGCTGTTCAAGAAGAACCGCATCACCGGCATTCTTGCCACTAGCCGCCCCAATACCGGTACCCACGCGCTGATGGAGACACAGGCTTCCGGCTTGCAGGTGGTGCCATTCATCCGTCCTTACCGGGTGCGTGCTGATATCGGGACCTGGTTCAAAGATCCGGTGATCTTCGATCTGGTCGAGGAGGAGTTCAAGCGCGGCTACTATCGCGGCGTCGGCGAATTTCATCTCTCCGGCAGCGCGGCCGATACCGAGATGGTGAAGAAGACGGTCGATTTCGCCGTCACGCATGATCTCTATCTGCACGCTCACGCTGACGCCGAGGCGCTTGAAATCCTGATGCGGCACAATCCCAAGGCGCGCATCATCTGGGCGCACACCGGTTTTGGTCTGTCGACGGAGCGTGTCGCGGCGTTGCTGGATAAGTATCCAGCGGTGTGGGGCGAGTTATCGTATCGCGGCGGGATTGTCGACGGGCAGGGCAAGTTGACGCCGGAATGGCGGGCACTGTTCGAGCGTTACCCTGATCGCTTTCTGATAGGCTCGGATACCTGGGTGCCTGAGCGTTGGCAACGCTACAGCGAGATCATGGCGGAGTATCGAAGCTGGCTGGCGCAGTTGCCACCGCATATCGCCACCAGGATCGCACACGGCAATGCGCGATCCTTGTTTGCTCTGAAATAGCCGTCCGTCAGATCGAAAAACTGGTGCCGCAACCGCAGGAGGCGGTGGCGTTTGGGTTGTTGACGCGGAACGAGGCGCCGATCAGATCATCGACGAAATCGACTTCCGATCCGGCCAGGAATGGCGCCGAGGCCGGATCGACCACGACCACAGCACTGTCGCGGGCGATCACCATGTCGTCATCGGCGCGGGCGCGTTCGACATCGAACTTGTACTGAAAGCCAGAACAGCCGCCGCCTTCGACGCTGATGCGCAACATCGCGCCGTCACCCTCCGTCTTGAGGATTTCGCCAATGCGACGGGCGGCCCGCTCGCTGATGGTGACGTTGGTGTCCATCTGGATATCGCTCCGGAATCAAGGGCATCTATTTGTATAGACCGGAAACCATAGTTAAGTATGGCACATTGCGGAATCAAACTTTAGAGGCTGAAAAGACGGTGACAGTTGGAATGGCTGCCCCCCGGCAGGCCTATGCCTGCGATCCTGCCCACAGTCGGGGACGGCAGTTCGAAGAGCCGCCGAGCGCGACCCGCAGCGCGTTCCGCCGCGACTGCGATCGCGTCATCCATTCGACCGCGTTCCGCCGTCTCAAGCATAAAACTCAGGTTTTCGTCTTCCACGAAGGCGATCACTACCGGACCCGGCTGACGCATTCGCTGGAGGTCGCCCAGATCGCCCGGGCGCTGGCGCGGCAACTGGGGCTTGACGAGGACCTGACCGAGGCCCTGGCTCTGGCGCATGACCTCGGCCATCCCCCGTTCGGCCACGCCGGGGAGCGGGCGCTCGACCGGTGCCTGAAGGATTTTGGCGGCTTCGACCACAACGCGCAAACACTGCGGGTGGTGACGGCGCTGGAGCATCGCTATCCCACGTTCGACGGCCTCAACCTGACCTGGGAAACGCTGGAAGGCATCGTCAAGCACAACGGCCCGTTGCTGGATCGCTGCGGGCCCGATGCCGACCGCAGGCTGCCGGTGGGGATCGCCGAGTTCAATCACGTCTGCGATCTCGAATTGTGGAGCTTCGCTTCGCTGGAGGCACAGGTTGCGGCTGTCGCCGACGATATCGCCTACGACGCGCATGATATGGATGATGGTCTGCGCGCAGGGCTGTTCAGCATCGGAGATCTTAAGGCGGTGCCGCTGCTGGCGCGCCTGATCGAGGCGACTGCGGCGCGCTATCCGGGACTGGCCGAGCCACGGTTCGGCGCCGAATTGATCCGCGAACTGATTTCCTGCCTGATCGGATCGGTGGTGACTGAGACGCTGAATCGTCTGGCGGCGGTAAAGCCTGCAAGCGTCGACGCGGTGCGCCACCATGCGGGCACGCTGGTGACGTTCACCGCCGAGATCGCCCGGGAGGAGGCGGCGATCAAGGCATTCTTGAAGCAGCATATGTATCGCCATCCCCGCGTGATGCGGGTGATGGGCGATGCCGAACGGGTGGTCAGCGACTTGTTTGCGCACTACCGGGCGGCCCCATCGGATATGCCCGCAGAATGGCTGCCCGTCGGGAGACTGGAACCGGAGGCCGATTTCGCCCGGCGCGTCTGCAACTACATCGCCGGAATGACTGACCTCTACGCACTGACCGAGCACCGGCGAATTTTTGACTCGACCCCCGATTTGCGTTAGGCGGCGCGGACGTCGGTTTCGCCGTATCAGGCGACCAGCGTACCCCAATTTCGAACAACCCGAGCGACATCCATGGCTGATCCAGTTCCCGCACCGCATCCCTTCGCCAACTTGCTCGCGCGGGTGCAGGGGGTCTGCCGCGATCTGATGATCGAGGGTTCTCTCCCTGCGGATATCAACCTGTCGCGCGTGGTGGTTGAGCCGCCGAAGGATGCCTCCCATGGCGACATGGCGACCAATGCCGCCATGGTCCTGGCGAAGGAAGCCAAGGCCAAGCCTCGCGATCTGGCCGAGAAGATAGCGGCCGGTCTGCGCGCCGATCCGCTGGTGGCGTCCGTTGAGGTCGCAGGTCCGGGCTTCATCAACATGACCCTCCGGCCGATGGTCTGGATCGACGAGTTGGGCAGCATTCTCGACGAGGGCGCAGGATATGGGCGCAGCCGCCTCGGCGGTGACCATAAGGTCAACGTTGAATACGTCTCGGCCAATCCGACCGGTCCGATGCATGTCGGCCATTGTCGGGGCGCGGTGTTCGGTGACGCACTGGCGAGCCTGCTGGCTTTCGCAGGCTACGACGTCACGCGCGAGTACTACATCAATGACGCCGGCGCGCAGGTGGACGTGCTGGCACGCTCGGCGTACCTGCGTTACCGCGAGGCGCTAGGCGAGAACATCGGCGAGATTCCCGACGGGCTTTATCCCGGCGATTATCTGAAGCCGGTCGGTGAAGCGCTGGCGAAGCAGCATGGCGACGCGCTGCTCAAGCAATCGGAATCCGAATGGCTGCCGGGCGTGCGTGCCACCGCCATCGCCATGATGATGGAGATGATCCGTGGCGATCTAGCTGCGCTCAACATCACGCACGAAGTCTTCTTCTCGGAACGCTCGTTGATCGAGGGCGGCAGCGATCGCGTCGCCGCGACCATCGACTTCCTGCGCGCCAAGGGTGACGTCTACGAAGGCCGTCTGCCGCCGCCGAAGGGCGCGCCGGTGGAGGATTGGGAGGATCGCGAGCAGACGCTGTTTCGCGCCACCGCCTACGGCGACGACGTCGATCGTCCATTGTTGAAGTCGAACGGCGGCTACACCTACTTTGCCTCCGACATCGCTTACCACAAAACCAAGTACGATCGTGGTTTTCGCGATCTCGTCGACGTCTGGGGCGCCGATCACGGCGGCTACATCAAGCGGATGCAGGCGGCAATCAAGGCCGTCACCAGCGACGAAGCTACGCTCGACGTCAAGATCGTGCAGCTTGTGAAGCTGTTGCGTAACGGCGAGCCGGTGAAGATGTCGAAGCGCGCCGGCGATTTTGTCACCTTGCGTGAAGTGGTGGATGAAGTCGGCTGCGATGCTGTCCGTTTCATGATGCTGTTCCGCAAGAACGACGCGGTGCTGGATTTCGATCTCGCGAAGGTGATCGAACAGTCGAAGGACAACCCGGTCTTCTACGTGCAGTACGGCCATGCTCGGGGACATTCGATCTTCCGCAATGCCCGTGAGGTGATCGCCGATCTGCCGGAAGATGATGGCGCGCGGCTTGAATTTCTGCGTGCCGCCAAACTCGAGCGGCTGAGTGATCCGGTCGAACTTGACTTAATTCGCAGGCTTGCCGTTTACCCCCGTACGCTGGAAGCCGCGGCATTGGCCCACGAGCCCCATCGGGTGGCCTTCTATCTCTATGATCTCGCAAGTGAATTTCATGCGCTCTGGACCAAGGGCCGGGATGCGCCTCATTTACGCTTCATTATCAATAATGATGCAGAACTTACCTTATCGCGTCTGGCATTGGTTCAGGGCGTCGTCTCGGTTCTGGCATCCGGTCTCGCCGTTCTTGGCGTCGATGCCCCGGTCGAGATGCGATAGAGTAGGTTGGATCGTCGGCGGCATGGGGTGTGTGGTCGGCGTCCGGTAGCGTTCGTTTCGTTAGAACGACGGGTCGGCGCTTTCCCGAAGGGGACGCACATCACATGGCTGATCGATATCACGAACGTACTTACGCAACGGCAGATACGATGGATCGCGATTACCGTCCGTCGGCAAAGGTCGAGACCGATCCGCTTGCCGAACTCGCCCGCCTGATCGGCCAAGCCGATCCCAATGCTGATTTCGGGCAGGAGCGCCCGGCTGCACCCACGCGGCCGTCCCGCCGCCCGCCGTCTTCTCCGACTGAATCCGACTACGTGGCCGAAGATAACAGCTCGGCCGGGCCGCCGCCGTGGATGCGTCGGCACGCCGAGCAGTCGCCGGCCGAGCCCGCCATTCCCCGGGATGTGCATCCGCTCCGGCGCTACGCTGCCGCGCATCATTTGCCGGAACCAACCTATCATACGTCGCCGCAGGTGCAGCCCGGCGCCGATCACGCGTCGCGCTATGACGATGCGCTTTACGGTCCTGCGGATGCCCCCGCCGAACACGCGGCCTATGGTGACCAGCACGCCGGATATCACGACGACTATTCTTATCAGGACGATTACGCCGAGGACGAAGAGGAGCGCAAGCCGCGCCGCAAGGGTCTTGCCACGGTTGTCGCGGTAGTCGCGCTCGCGGTGGTCGGCACCGGGGCAGCTTTCGCCTATCGCACCTTTGTCGGGACGACGCGCAGCGGCGAGCCTCCGATCATCAAGGCTGATGCGGGACCCAACAAGGTGGTGCCGCCGTCCGCCGATAATGCTGGCAAGCAGATTCAGGACCGGATGGCTGCTGGCAATGGGACGGAGAAGCTCGTTTCCCGCGAGGAGCAACCCGTCGACGTCAAGGATATCGCCAAGTCCGGGCCGCGCGTGGTGTTTCCTCCGCTGAACCAGAACGCCAATCCACCGTCGACCGCCAGCGTTGCTCCCGGCAACAAGCTTGCCGCCAACGGCGGAAGTGCCGCCGCTGTCGGCGGCACCGAGCCGCGCAGGATCAAGACGCTGATGGTGCGCTCGGATGAAGCGACCGGCACCGCCGCTGAGCCGGTAACCCAGCGTGCACCCGCTCCGGTGCCCGCGCCGCCGGCGACCACCCGCGCCGCCGCGCCGCAGTCGGCTCCGAGCGCCAACGCGCCGCTCTCGCTGTCGCCGCAAGCTGCGCCGGGCCGCGTCGCGTCCGTTAATCCGACTCAGACGGAGACTCCGGCTGCAACGGGCGGCTACGTTGTGCAAGTGTCGTCTCAGCGCAGCGAGGCCGATGCGCGTGCGTCGTTCAAGGCGCTGCAGCAAAAATTCCCGTCGTCGTTCGCCTCGCGCGCGCCCTTGATCAAGCGGGCGGATCTGGGATCGCGCGGCGTCTACTATCGTGCGATGGTCGGGCCGTTCGGCACCTCTGAGCAGGCCGTTCAATTCTGTGGAAATCTCAAGGCCGCCGGCGGCCAGTGCGTCGTCCAAAGGAATTAACGGCGCTTTCCTTGACCCTAAGGGGGGCGCGCGCTAATCGGCGAGAATGGACGCGCGCGCTTTTATTACCGGAGTTTCCGGGCTTGCCCTGACCGCTGACGAACGCGCGTTTCTGCGCGAGCAACAGCCGTGGGGCTTCATCCTTTTCAAGCGGAACGTCGAGAGTCCGTCACAGGTCAGAGACTTGGTGGCGAGTTTGCGGGAATGCGTTGGCGGACGCGAAGCGCCAGTCCTGATCGACCAGGAAGGCGGTCGCGTGCAGCGGCTCGGCCCGCCGCATTGGCCGATTTATCCGCCGGGCGCAGTGTTTGGCCTGCTTTATGACAAGGATCCCGGACTGGGGCTGCGGGCCGCTCACTTCGCGGCGGCGTTGATCGCATTCGACCTCTCCGCGCTCGGCATCACCGTCGATTGCCTGCCGCTGGCGGACGTTCCCGTCGCCGGTGCAGATGCTGTGATCGGCAATCGTGCTTACGGCACCGAGCCCGGCAAGGTTGCTGCCATCGCTCGCGCTGTCACGGATGGCTTGCGGGTAGGAGGGGTCCTTCCCGTGCTGAAGCACATCCCGGGCCATGGGCGGGCGACGGCCGACAGCCATTTGCGGCTTCCGGTGGTGGATACCCCTCGCGCGGAACTCGAACGGACCGATTTCGCAGCGTTCCGACCCCTAGCGGACTTGCCGATGGCGATGACCGCACATGTTGTGTTTAGCGCCATTGATCCCGCCCAACCTGCGACCACTTCTGCGACAATGATTGCACAGGTGATTCGCGATGGGATCGGGTTCCAGGGCTTGCTGATGAGCGATGACGTGTCGATGAATGCGCTGGAAGGATCGATCGCGGACAGGACGCGGGCGCTTTTTGCTGCCGGTTGCGACGTTGCTTTGCATTGCAACGGCAAGCTCGAGGAGATGCGTGCGGTCGCTCAAGAGACGCCGATACTCGCGGGTGAGGCCAAGGCGCGTGCCGTCGCGGCAACGGCCGCGCGAAAAGCACCGGATGCCGCCTTCGATATCGCGGCGGGGCGCGCTGAACTGGCGGCGCTGATCAGCCGTGCCGGGGAGGCCAACGCATGAGCGCGGAAATTCTTTCGTTCGAGACTGGACGGCCCGCGGTTGCCGAACAGGCTGACGATGACATTGCGCTGGTCGTCGACGTCGAGGGTTATGAAGGCCCGCTCGACCTGCTACTCAATCTCGCACGCCAGCAGAAAGTTGACCTCGCCAAGATTTCCATTCTGGCGCTGGCCGATCAGTATCTCACCTTCATCGAAGCGGCCCGGAAAATCCGCCTCGAGCTGGCCGCCGATTATCTCGTGATGGCGGCTTGGCTCGCCTTTCTCAAATCGCGGTTGTTGTTGCCGGAGCCGCCGTCAGAGGAAGGGCCAAGCGCCGAGGAAATGGCGACCGCACTCGCCAATCGGCTGCGTCGGCTCGAAGCCATAAGAGAGGCCGCCAACCGATTGATGGCGCGACCGCAACTCCAGCGCGATATCTTCATGCGCGGGCAGCCGGAGGCGATCGCGGAAATCAAGCACCCGAAATTCACGGCGACGCTGTTCGATCTGTTGAGTGCATACGCCGTGCAGCGCCAGCAGCGCGTGCTCGCGACCGTGCATCTCGCCAAGCGTACGGTCTGGTCGCTTGCCGAGGCGCGCGCGTCCCTGGAGAGACTCGTCGGCGTCGCCGAGGAGTGGAGTTGTCTCGATGACTATCTCACCGCCTACGTGCTCGATCCGTCGCAGCGCGCCACCGTGTTCGCATCGAGTTTTGCCGCCGCGCTCGAACTGGTGCGCGAAGGGACGATGGAAGTAAATCAAAAGCAGGCGTTCGCGCCGTTGTATTTTCGCAAGCGGATGCCCCTCGCGGTAACCGATGCAACGGCTACGCCTGACAGTCCGGTGCAGTAAGTATCGGTGTAGTAAGAGAAGAAGGAGACACCGCCATGGCAAGTCTGGCCGAGAAGCGCGTCGAACATCTCGAGATCGTCGAGAACATTGTCGAAACGTCCGACGTCGAGCCGTCACATGCCGTGCCGTCTCATGTTGAGCAATCGGACGCGCAACCCGAAGGTCGACCCGAAGAATTGCGTTTGCTCGAAGCGTTGCTGTTCGCATCGGCCGAACCGCTCGACACAGCGTCACTGGCCAAGCGGATGCCAGAAGGCGTCGATATCAAGGCCGCGCTTGCGCAGTTGCAGGCCGATTATGCTATGCGCGGCGTCAATCTTGTCCGTGTTGCCAACAAGTGGACGTTCCGCACCGCTGGCGATCTGGCGTGGTTGATGACCCGCGAAAGCACCGAAACGCGCAAGCTGTCACGTGCCGCGATCGAGGTATTGGCGATCATCGCCTATCACCAGCCGGTGACGCGTGCGGAGATCGAAGACATTCGTGGCGTCGTGACGTCGAAAGGCACGCTAGATGTATTGCTGGAGACCGGATGGATTCGCCCGCGCGGCCGTCGCAAGACGCCGGGCCGTCCGTTGACCTTCGGCACCACCGAAGCGTTTCTCTCGCAATTCAGCCTTGAAGCACTCGGCGATCTGCCCGGGCTCGAAGAGCTCAAGGGCACTGGGTTGCTCGATTCTCGCCTGCCATCCGGCTTCAGTGTGCCGGCACCGTCGGACGATCCGGCGTTGCGCGCGGACGAGGATCCCCTGGAAGACGGCGAACTCGAACTGGCATTGGCGCCGCCGGTGGAGCCAGAAGACGACGTGGAAGGCTGATTTCGCACCGGCCGCGCGCTGCATTAAGACTAGCCGAAAGACGGGCTGTTACCCGCTATTTGACGCGGCTTAAGTCCTTGTTTTTGCCGCCCTTGCCAACTAGGTTCAGTCGAGATGAGGCCGGCAGCCGGTCGCGTGTTTGGAGGGATGCAGGATGGGTTCACTCAGCATTTGGCACTGGATCGTCGTGATTGCGATCGTCCTGCTGCTTTTCGGGCGCGGGAAGATTTCCGACCTGATGGGTGACGTGGCGCAGGGCATCAAGGCCTTCAAGAAGGGTATGCAGGACGATGAAAAGACTGCGGAAAAGCCCGATCCCGTCAAGACCATCGATCACAACGCACAGCCGTCCGCAGCGGCGCGATCGGACGTCGGGAGCAAGGTCGGCTGAGGCTCGCGGCCGCGGATCGAGGCGCCCGGGACTCTTGCGGCAAGGCCGTGGCCGATCCGTGGCAATTGTGGCATGACCGGGCGAGACCAGCCGCGGGGCGTCGGTCGCCTCGCGTGAGCGGATTGTCGGATGTTTGATATCGGGTGGAGTGAACTGGTCGTGATCGGCGTCGTGGCGCTGATCGTCATCGGCCCGAAGGAACTGCCCGGCGTGTTGCGCACGATCGGTCAGTGGATGGGCAAGGTCCGCCGCATGGCGGCCGAGTTCCAGGGCCAGTTCAACGAGGCGATGCGCGAGGCCGAAATGGCCGACCTCAAGAAATCCTTCGACGACATCAAGGACACCGCCACAAGCCTATCGAAGAACAACCTGCTGACGTCGCTGACCCAGGACGTCAGTGACGCGATGAAGGTCGGCGATCTCAACGCGCCGGCATCGACATCCACTTCGTCGTTAAGCGCCGCGCCGTCTGAGCCGGCGGCGACTTCGATGGAAACCGAAACCCAGATCGACACCCATGGTGCGGCCTCCGAGCCGCTGGCGATCACGCGCGAGGCGGAGGCCGCCGCGCAGCCGGTCGTGGGCGAAGCGACAGCGGCTGAGGCCAAGCCGGCGGAGGTCAAACCTGCCGAGGTTGCTGCCGCCGAGCAATATCTTGACGCGGATCTCCGCAAGGATGCGAAAGCCTCATGAGCGCCGAGGACATCGAGGCCAGCAAGGCCCCCTTGATGGATCACCTGATCGAGCTGCGCGGGCGGCTGATCAAGGCGCTGCTGGCGTTCGGCGTCGCGTTCATTGTCTGCTTCGTGTTCGCCAAGCAGATCTACAACGTGCTGGTGTGGCCGTTCGTCTGGGTTGCCGGGCCGGAGAACTCCAAGTTCATCTACACCGCGTTGCTCGAATATTTCATCACGCAATTGAAGCTCGCGATGTTCGGCGCCGGCTTCATCTCGTTCCCGATCATCGCGGCGCAGATCTACAAGTTTGTCGCGCCCGGCCTCTACAAGCACGAGCGTAACGCCTTCCTGCCGTATCTGGTCGCGACGCCGTTCTTCTTCGCGCTGGGCTCGATGGTCGTGTACTTCCTGGTGCTGCCGATGCTGATCCGGTTTTCGCTGGGTATGCAGCAGGCGCCGGGCGCCGAGACCGCGCAGATCGCGCTGTTGCCCAAGGTCGGCGAATATCTGTCGCTGATGATGTCGCTGATCTTTGCTTTCGGCATTGCCTTCCAGCTGCCGGTGATCCTGACCTTGCTCGGCCGCGTCGGCGTTCTCACCTCGAAGACGCTGCGCGAGAAGCGGCGCTATTTCATCGTCGGCGCATTCGTCATCGCCGCGGTGCTGACGCCGCCTGATGTGATCAGCCAGATGTCGCTCGCCATTCCGCTGCTGGTGCTCTACGAGGGCTCGATCTTCGCCGTGCGGATAGTAGAGAAAAAGGCCGCTGCCCAGAAGGCCGCGACATCGGCTGCCGATGAATCAACGAACGATGCGACTCCCACGGAAAGCAAGCCGGCGGAGTAGGGTATAGGTCAGCGTCATCTTTCGAGACGCGCCGAAGACCGCCTCACGACAGTATGACGGTGCCACTTTTTGTCATGGCCGGGCTTGTCCCGGCCATCCACGTATTGTTTTGGATGTAGGGAGACGTGGATGCCCGGGACAAGCCCGGGCATGACGGAGAGGCTTTGCCGGCTTCTGCCTGAAATGCGCCGTTTGAGGTTTCAAACTTCACGATTTCAAGCTACTGGGTTCAAATGTTGATTGTTTGCAAATAGAACGACAACCCGCAGTTCGCCGGCCCAGGACCTGACTTTCATGCACGACATCAAATCGATCCGCGACAATCCGGAAGCCTTCGATGCCGCCTTGAAGCGGCGAGGGCTTGGCGCACTGTCGGACAGGCTGCTGGCGATCGACGAGACGCGGCGCGCGGCGATCCATGCCTTCGAGCAGGCGCAGGCGCGGCGCAATGCGGCGTCCAAGGATATCGGCGAGGCGAAGAAGGCCAGGGACGAAGCGCGAGCGTCGTCGCTGATGGCCGAGGTCGCGGATCTGAAAATCGCGATGCCGGTGCTTGAGGACAACGCGAAAGCGGCCGACCGGGAGTTGCAGGAGGCTTTGGCGCAAATTCCGAACCTGCCGCTCGACGAGGTGCCGACCGGCAAGGACGAGCACGATAACGTCGAGCATCATCGTTACGGCGAGAAGCGCAGCTATGCCTTCACGCCGAAGCCGCATTACGATCTCGGTGAAGCGCTCGGGCAAATGGACTTCAACGCGGCGGCGAAACTCTCCGGCGCGCGCTTCGTGGTGCTGAAGAAGGGCCTTGCGCGGCTGGAACGCGCCATCGGCCAGTTCTTCCTTGATGTGCATACCGGCGAGCACGGCTACACCGAGGTCAATCCGCCGCTGCTGGTGCGCGATGACGCGATGTTCGGCACCGCGCAACTGCCGAAGTTTCGCGAGGATCAGTTCGCGGCTGGCGCCTTGTCGGAAGACAGCAAGGGGTTCTGGCTCATCCCCACCGCCGAGGTGCCGCTGACCAATCTGGTGCGCGAATCCATTTTGGACGAAAAAGAACTGCCAATGCGCCTCACCGCGCTGACGCAGTGCTTCCGCGCCGAGGCTGGCGCTGCGGGCCGAGACACCCGTGGCATGATCCGCCAGCACCAATTCACCAAGGTCGAACTGGTGTCGATCACCTCGCCGGAGGAGTCGAAGAACGAGCACGAGCGCATGTTGTCGTGCGCCGAGGAAGTGCTGCGCCGTCTCGGCCTGCATTATCGCGTGGTGACACTGTGCACCGGCGACATGGGTTTTGCGTCACAAAAGACCTACGACATTGAGGTGTGGATGCCCGGCCAAGGCGAAGGCGGGGCCTATCGCGAGATTTCGTCGTGCTCGGTCTGCGGTGACTTCCAGGCGCGTCGCATGGACGCGCGCTATCGCGCTTCCGACAACAAGCCGCGTTTCGTTCACACGCTGAATGGTTCGGGTACGGCGGTCGGCCGCGCGCTGATCGCGGTGATCGAGAACTATCAGCAGGAAGACGGCTCCATCGCGGTGCCTGACGTGTTGCAGCCGTATATGGGCGGCATGAAAGTGATCGAGCGGGCGGGGTGATGCCAACACGGGCGTCATGGCCGGATTTATTCCGGCCATCCA